>CAJMPC010000005.1:0-26653 GCA_905215245.1 uncultured bacterium
TTTTTTTATGCTCTTTGAAAAATAGTAGAAAAGGGGTATGCTAGAATCAATGGAATAATAAAGGAGAAGTATGATGCAGGATATGATAAATGGCTTATTAATTGTCTTAGTACCGATGGTGTTAGGCTATCTACTGAAGGTCAATAATAAATCCTATATCGCAAAGATTAATCATATCGTCATGTTTTTGCTTTACATCATCCTTTTCTTAATGGGGTATTTGCTTGGTCAATTGGATGATTTAGAACATAAACTCCCTATTATTGGTACAACCGCATTGACGTTATCTGCGATCATTTTAGGTTCAAATATGATTGGCCTGATGCTTTACGATCGCTTTAACCCAGCTGAGCCACTTAAATCACAAGGTAAAATTGATTCTCGCTGGCATTCCTTAATTGATTCTCTCAAACTTTCTGGCACAGTGGTGTTTGGTACCATTTGTGGTTTCTTTTTTAAATCCTATTTAATGCTGCCTACAGGTATAAATCTATATGTATTGATTGTTCTGATTTTCTTTGTGGGGATTCAACTAAGAAATAACGGCATTTTCTTAAAAGAAGCTCTTTTCAATAAACGTGGTTTCCAAACGGGGATGGTGTTTACGTTTACCTCATTACTAGGTGGCTTGATTGCGGCTTTCGTTTTAGCGATGCCCATTACTCAAGGACTCGCTTTTGCCTCAGGAATGGGATGGTATTCGTTATCTAGTGTGGTATTAACTAATGCGTGGGGACCGGTGCAGGGGAGTATTGCCTTTTTTAATGATTTATCCCGTGAAATTGTAAGCTTATTTGTCATCCCATTATTTATGCGTCACTTCCGTTCAACCGCGATTGGAATCACGGGGGCTACAGCAATAGATTGTACATTGCCGATTATTCAAAAAGCAGGGGGCATTGAAGTCACGCCAATTGCGATTTCATTCGGTTTTGTGACGAATATTCTGCCACCATTGTTATTGGTTTCCTTTTCCAGTATTCCGCTATAAAAAGATAAAAAAGAAATACAAAAAACAAAAGAGTTAATCGTCACTTTTTGATTAACTCTTTTTCTTATATTTAATATTAGGGATTATCAGTTTCTATGCATGGCAATAACAGCCTGACCTAAACTGAGTCCACCATCACCCATCGGTAGTTTATGCGCACTTAGTACATGGAATTCGCTCAAATTTTCTTTTAATAAGCGACGTAGCAGTTGGTTGTGCAGCACGCCACCAGATAACACGATGGTACGGCATTGGTGTTGGCGAGCTTGGTTTGCCGCAAGTTCAGCAAAACCTTGGGCGAGAGCATAATGAAAGGCAAAGGCTTTATCTTCAACAGAAACATGGTAATTCAACCAACTTTGCCAGAAATAAGCCAAATCCAGTTTATTGCTGATAATCGGCATTTTTACTGGAATACTGACCGCACTTTGTGCTTGGGTAGCCAAAGATGAGGTGTTTGCTAGCGCTTCGAGATGGCAAGCCGCTTCACCTTCCCAAGAAACAATGGTTGGTGCAATACCGAGATCATAAGCTACGGCATCAAATAAACGCCCCGCAGATGATATAGTTGGACAATTGAGTCCGCGTTCAATGGCATTAACTAATATTTGCCAATTCGGTTCAGTGCAAGTTTTTGTGAGTATTTCTTGCCACTGTGGCACAAATTGGTGCAGGTGAGCCAGCCAGTTGCGCCAAGGTTGTTTGGCTGCAAGATCGCCGCCCGGTAGAGCAACAGCAGGCAGACCACCTAAATATTGACTATGTTGATAGTCAACGAGTAGACATTCACCTCCCCAAAGTTGTCCATTTTCGCCCATGCCAATACCGTCTAGAGCAAGACCAATTACAGGTTCATTACAATGCTGCTCGGCCATGACACTGACAATGTGTGCATGGTGATGCAGTACTTCGATGAAGGAGATTTGTTGCTGTTCAGCAAGTTGTTTCCCGATGGAAGATGAAAAATAGCCGGGGTGAGCATCAACCGCGATGATGTCTGGTTTAAATTGATAAATTTGCTGAAATAATTCAAGATTTTCACTCAATTGTGACCGCACTTGTTCATTTGCTGTATCGCCAATATGTTGGCTCAGTACGGCTTTATTGTGACGTAGCAGGCAGAATGTATTTTTCAGATCAGACCCTAAAGCCAACACATTTTTTGTGCTTTGTGTTTCAAGTGGTATTTCATCTGGCACATAGCCACGAGCACGACGCAGCGTTTCTAATCCATCGAAGGCAACGCGAACAAGGCTATCATCAGCACGTTGCAAAATATCGCGGTTGTGACAAAGATAAAAATCAGCTAAATCAGCTAATTGTTCCACAGCATGTTCATTTTTCAATACAGGAGGATGTCCGCTTGCATTCGCAGACGTCATCACGAGCGGACGATTAACCGCTCGTAACAACAAATGCTGCAGTGGGTTGCTTGGAAGCATTACTCCGATTTCCTGTAAGTTTGGCGCGATGTTATCGGCAATATGCGGCACTTTGTGTTTTGAAAGAAGTACAATTGGCGCAGCACTGCTGGTTAGTAATTCTGTTTCTTGGGCACTTAAATCTTGTAAAAACTGCAGGTCAGGCACCATAATGGCTAACGGTTTTGTCGGACGATGTTTCCGTTGACGTAATAAATCAACCGTCTTTTGATTATTCGCATCACAGGCTAGATGGAAACCGCCTAAACCTTTAACTGCGACGATATTGCCTTGTTGCAATAAAAGTGCGGTCTGTTTTAGCGCAGTTTCATGAGTAGCAAGCATTTGTTCTCGATCTTGTAACCAAATATGGGGGCCGCAAACAGAACAAGCATTGGGTTGAGCATGAAAACGGCGATCGGCTGGATCTTTGTATTCTTTTTCACATTGTGGACAAAGTGGAAAAGAAGCCATTGCCGTGTTTTTTCGGTCGTAAGGAATTGCCTTGATGATGGTAAAACGCGGGCCGCAATGGGTGCAGTTAGTAAAAGGATAATGATAGCGTCGGTTGTTGGGATCGAATAAGTCAGCTAAACAATGTGGACAGGTTGCCGCATCGGGAATAATTTGCGTGTCCATTTGATTGTTTTCACTTTCCCGAATGGTAAAGCCCGTTACAGCGGTTGCTTCTGGCCAATCTATTGGACGCTGAGTAATGTCAGTAATTTGCGCTAGCGGCGGGAGTTTGTTTTGCAGGTCGGACAAAAATTGCTTGAGTGCATCTGCTGATGGGGAGACAAAACGAATTAATACGCCTTGTCCATCGTTATTTACATCTCCGTTTAACTTATATTGATTTGCTAGCAGCCAAACAAAAGGGCGAAATCCCACGCCCTGAACTTTTCCTTTTATGCGTAATTCGATCCCTTGCATGACGCAGTCCTGTTTATTTTTGATTTAAGCCAAGAAAATCGCCGACTTCGTGTTCTAGCTGACTCATGGCAATTAAAGCTTCTTGCGTTTGTTTGGCCTCTTCTTCATCGATAATTGTCATGGCAAAACCCACATGCACGAGTACCCATTTACCAACGAGAGGTTTGGGGTCATCCTGACAAATTAATGAAATATTAACTTCTCTTTTAACACCACACACATCGACTACAGCAAGCTGTAATGCACTGTCTGCAACTTGAATAATTTGTCCTGGAATACCTAAACACATAATCTGTCCTTAGTTAGAATGTTTATGAGATAAATCGTTTATTGTGTTTCAATAAACGTACTGTGAGTGTGAAATTTTATCATGTAAGCACCTAAATTTGTATAGCCATATTTTAAATAAGGCTACTGCATTTTTGTTTAAAGTCTGTTCACATTTTTAACATAAAATTATTATGTTTCACTGTTATTTAACAGGTGCATCAGAGTAATAGAAAAACAATGGAAATCTTTTGATCTTAATCACAAATTTTCGAATTAGTTCTTGAGCTTTACTTTTTTACAGGAGTATCCTTACTCCTAGAGTGGTTATTGTAAAAAACGTTATTTACATACAAGGAGGGGAATGTATGAATCGTTTTGTAATCGGTGATCCGAAGGATTGCATTGGATGCAACACCTGTATGGCCGCTTGTAGTGAAGTGCATAAAGCTTTCGGATTACAATCTTTCCCACGCTTACAAGTCATGCGTAATGACGATGTAACCGTGCCAATTCTCTGTCGTCATTGCGATGATTCACCATGTGCTACTGTGTGTCCGGTGCACGCAATCACACATATCAATGACACTATTCAACTTAACGAAAGTCTCTGTATCGGTTGTAAACTTTGTGGTATTGCTTGCCCATTCGGTGCAATTACCCAACATGGTTCTGCACCGATTGACGCACCAACCTATTATGAAGGATTCTCCTTCACTGATGCGGTAAAACGAGATATTCGTACTGCACCAGATAATACGGATTTACACAATATGCTGGCATGGCAACCAGGTGTGAAAGCCATTGCTGTGAAATGCGATCTTTGCTATTTCCGTGAAGATGGACCGGCTTGTGTGCAAACCTGCCCGACCAAAACGTTATTTATTATTAGTGATGAGAGTATCAAACAGGCTAACGAAAGAAAACGTGAAATGGCAATGGTTTCTTCGCCTGCTATCCCAAGATAATTAGTGTGTTTAACTTGTAATCAATGGAGTGATATTATGAGTTTACCAATCAATTTACTCATCACGACCCTGTTGATTTATGTCGTAGGTGCGTTTATTTCGCTCGCAGTGAGACGAAACGAACAACTTTCAATCAATATATCCGGCGTGACCGGTGTACTTGCTGGAGTGTTAGGTATTGTTGCCTGCATCCCCGTTCTGATCAGCAGCGACACAGTCGTTGATGTTTTCAAAACCCCATTTGAATTTGCCTCGTTCTCCATCCGTATTGACGGATTGGCGGCGTTTATGGTGTGTGTTATTTCTTTATTAGTGATTGTGACTGCACTTTATTCTTTCTCATATGTAAAAGAATATAAAGGTAAAGGCGCAGGTTCTATGGGCTTCTTTATGAATTTATTTATCGCTTCCATGGTTGCGTTAGTCACCAGCGATAATGCGTTCTACTTCCTTGTATTCTTTGAAATGATGTCATTGGCATCTTATTTCTTAGTCCTTACCGAACAAGATGACAATGCCGTAAATGCAGGCTTGCTTTATTTCTTTATTGCGCATGCCGGTTCGGTATTAATTATGATCGCCTTCTTCATTTTCTACTGCTATGCCGGTAGCTTTGAATTTAGCGCATTCCGTCAAACCACTTTACCGCCACCGCTTGCCTTTACCGCCTTTATTTTGGCATTTTTAGGTTTTGGCGCCAAAGCAGGGATGATTCCATTACACAGCTGGTTGCCAAAAGCTCACCCAGCTGCACCTTCTCATGCCTCAGCGATGATGTCTGGAGTGATGGTAAAAATTGGTATTTTCGGGATCATTAAAGTCGGTGTTGATCTTCTCGGTTCTACCAATGTTTGGTATGGCGTTATCGTACTTGGTTTCGGTGCAGTATCTTCCGTACTCGGCGTACTTTATGCCTTGGCAGAACATGACATCAAAAAACTCTTGGCTTATCACACGGTAGAAAATATCGGTATCATTATGATGGGGGTGGGCGTTGGTATGATTGGTATCGCGACACATCATCCAGTATTAGCAACCGTGGGCTTACTTGGTGGGTTATACCACTTACTTAACCATGCTGTATTCAAAGGCTTATTATTCTTAGGTGCAGGCTCTGTAATGTATCGTTTGCATACTAAAGACATGGACTTAATGGGTGGCTTAGGCAAACTTATGCCTTACACTGCGTTCTGTTTCTTAATCGGTACCATGGCGATTTCTGCATTGCCACCGTTTAATGGTTTTGTCAGTGAATGGTTTACTTATCAATCCTTGTTCACATTAAGCCAAAGTGATGATTTCGTCTTAAAACTTGCTGGTCCAATTGCCATCATTATGTTGGCATTAACGGGTGCGTTAGCAGCACTTTGTTTCGTGAAAGTATACGGTATAAGCTTCGGTGGTGCACCGCGTAGCGAAAAAGCAGCCAATGCACGTGAAGTGCCAAAACCAATGGTGATTGCCATGGCGGTATTAGCGTTATGCTGTGTGTTGTTAGGTGTAGGCGCATCTGTGGTGACCCCAATAATTGCGAAAATTTCGACCGCACTTGCTCATAGCGAACCGCTAATGTTGGCTCAAAATGGCGTGGTGGTTGCACAAGCTGAACCGCATACCGCGCTTTCAACACCGATGGTGACTATCATGCTATTGGCATTCTTCTTCTTGCCATTTAGTTTTTACGCCTTCACCAAAAATCAACGTTTATCCGATCGTGCAAAAGGCAATCCATGGGCTTGTGGTTATGCTTATGAACAAGATATGGCGGCCTCTGCAGGTAGTTTCACTCGTCCGTTGCGTACGATTTTCAAATCACTTTATACCTTGCGCGAAGTGTTGGATCCAGCACCTTTAGGTGATAAAGGTATCCAAACGGTAATTAAAGGAGCAACAAAAGCTGAACCTTTCTGGGAAGAAAAAATGACGATGCCAATCGCTCGTTTTATTCCTTGGTTAGGAACTAAAATTCAATGGTTGCAACAAGGTGATTTCCGTGTGTACTGCGTGTACTTCGTGATTGCCTTGGTGGCAATACTACTTTCCATTGCGTTGATGTAGGAGGTTGAAGATGATTACGTTACCTTCAGAAATTGCAACATCTGCCGGAATGTTTGTTTTTGCCATTGTGCAAGCCTTGATTTTGCTTGCCCTTGCACCGTTATTTTCCGGTATTTCACGAATGATCCGTGCTCGTATTCAATCTCGTCGCGGTCCTGGCGTGTTACAAGATTATCGTGACATTGCGAAATTAATGAAACGTCAAAACATTTGGCCAGACAATGCGGGTTGGGTTTCTAAAGCGATGCCTTATGTGCTAATTAGCACAGTGATGGTGGTTGCCATGAGTTTGCCTTTATTTACTCGTATCGCACCATTTGGCGCTGGCAGTGATTTAATCACCGTGATTTACTTATTCGCCTTGTTCCGTTTCTTCTTTTCAATTGCGGGTTTGGATTCAAACAGCACATTCTCAAGTTTAGGGGCAAGCCGTGAAGTCACATTAGGTGTTTTGGTTGAACCAATTCTCATGTTGGCATTCCTTGTCATTGCGTTAATTGCCGGTTCAACCAATTTTGCGGTTATCGGTAATGCACTTTCCGAAAACACTTGGCAATATCCAATTGCGACAGTGATTGCTATTGCCGCAGCATTCTTCGCCGTGTTTATTGAAATGGGGAAAATTCCATTTGACTTGGCAGAAGCGGAACAAGAATTACAAGAAGGTCCATTGACTGAATATTCTGGTCCAGCACTCGCCTTATTAAAAGTCGGCTTAAGCTTAAAATCGATGGTTGTAGCATCTATCTTTGTGAGCGTGTTGCTTCCGTTTGGTATCCCAACAGAGATGAGCTTAAGTGCGGTCGTTTTAGGCGGTGTTTTATTCTTCGTGAAATTATTAGTGGTGTTCGTATTGGCTTGTGTCTTTGAAAACACACTTTCTCGTACCCGCTTTATGTTAACAGGACGTTTAACCGTGGTCGGCTTCGGCATTTCTGTGTTGGCGTTTGTATTTTACTTCACTGGGTTGTAAGGAGGACAAATATGGAACGTTTAGCTCTGATTACAATCATTTTACCTTTCGTAGGGGCGTTTATTGTTGGTTTGAACAAAAAACACTTTGCTCAAATTGCCACTGTATTTGCAGCGCTTGCTACGTTAGGAACCATGTTAGTTGCTGGGCAATGGTTTGCCGATGGTCATCAAAGCGTCACTTATGACATCGTCGCTTTTGATAAAACCGCGATCTTTGGTGTAACGCTTGATGCAGTCAGTACATTAATTGCCTTTGCCGTTGTGGCCTTGGGTTTCTTAATCTGCTTATATTCTTGCGGATACTTAACCGATAAAAACCGTGAGCACCCTCATAACGGGTTACCACGTTTTTATGCATTCTTGCTCATCTTTATTGGTGCCATGGCGGGCTTGGTGTATTCCTCAACTTTAGCAGGACAATTATTGTTCTTCGAAATTACTGGGGGATGTTCTTGGGCATTAATCAGTTATTACCAAACACCAAAAGCCCAAGCCGCTGCAATGAAAGCCTTGATTATTACCCATGTTGGTGCAATCGGGTTATATATTGCTGCAGCCTATTTGTTCAGCCAATCAGGTACATTCTCCATCACAGCATTAGAACATTTAGATCCGAGTGCGAAAACCATCGTGCTATTTGGTGTGATGTTTGCTGCGTGGGGTAAATCAGCGCAATTACCAATGCAAATTTGGTTACCGAATGCGATGGAAGCACCAACACCGGTGAGTGCATATTTGCACGCTGCATCAATGGTTAAAGTTGGGGTGTATATTTTCGCACGTTCAGTTATGTCTGCTGGTGAGATTCCACATATTGTGGGTGAAGTCGGCATCATCATGGCGATGATTACCTTGATTTACGGCTTCTTGATGTACTTGCCACAAACTGACTTAAAACGTTTATTGGCGTATTCAACCATTACCCAACTTTCTTATATTTTCATTGGGATTTCTCTTGCTGCATTAGGTTCTAAACTTGCCTTTGTGGCAGCGATTAGCTACATCTTCAACCATGCTTTCGCGAAAAGCTTATTCTTCTTGGTTGCGGGTTCATTAAGTTATGCGACAGGAACCCGTTCAATGCCATTGTTACGAGGTATTATGCGTACAATGCCAGTGGTCGGTGCAGGATTTGGTGTTGCAGCATTAGCTATTGCTGGGGTACCACCATTTAACGGATTCTTCAGTAAATATCCATTATTTGCGGCCGGATTTGAATTAGGCAATGAATATGGCTGGATTACTTGGCTAATGGTACTTGCTTTAGTTGAATCTACCGCGACATTCGTGTGGTTGTTGTATAAATTCGGACAATGTGTCATCGGTAAACCATCAGAAGCAGTTGCCAATGCACAACCTATACCATTCTCTATGCGTTTTGTGTTAGTTGTATTAATGGTGATGTCCGTGGTGTCCAGTTTTATCGCCGCATATTGGTTAGGTTTGGCTGGTTAGGTTAAGGAGGAATCTATGTTAATGATAAATGGACTTGCGTGTTTACTCATTATTACCTCTCTTTGCGTAATTATGGTTCGAACCGCCAAAAAAGCTGCATTGTTTTACAGTTTGCAATCGTTGGTGTTGGTATTACTGTTTGTCTATCTTGCCAATGAAATGCAAGCCCATGAACTTTATATGTGGTCAATCAGCGCATTTATTACCAAAGTGGTTTTGGTGCCAGCAATTTTAATCTATGCGATGAAAAAAGTTGATGAAAGTCAAACTCCAGCTGGAATAAATGTCGCTTGGTTGATCCCGATCACAGCAGTGATAGTGACATTGTGCTACTTTGTCGTTGTCCCAATCGATTTACCGTTGGTTGCCCATCTTAAACCGGCATTATCAGTGTCATTAAGTCACTTCTTATTAGGTTTAGTGTGCATTGTTAGCCAACGTAATATCGTAAAACAAGTGTTCGGTTATTGTTTGATGGAAAACGGTTCTCATCTCACATTAGCCTTATTGGCAAATAAAGCACCTGAGTTAGTGGAAATCGGAATTGCCACAGATGCTATCTTTGCCGTCATCATAATGGTGGTGTTGGTAAACAAAATTTACCGTACATTCCATTCATTAGATGCAAAACAACTTATGAGTTTGAAGGGGTAACGCTATGTATGAACAATGGATAATCGCGTTATTAATCGCACCTTTAGCAATATCACTTGCCAGTTTCGCTTGTGGCGTGACAAAAACACGGACAATTTGTACCGCACTTCATGTTACAGGTTTGATTTTGATGTTAGCATTTGCCTTACAAATTATTAATGGCGTGCTAACTCAGGGGGAAATCAGCGCATTAAATAACTGGGTTTACATCGACAGTCTATCTGCTATTTTCTTAGGGCTCATCGCTATTGTTGGAACATTAGCCGGTATTTATTCTATCGGTTATATTGGTACTGAATATCGCGAAGGGCATCTTGATTTGAAAACATACTGCAATTATTACGGCTTTTTGCATCTGTTTTTCTTCACCATGATTATTTCTGTGATCACCAATAATGTGATTTTGATGTGGGCAGCCATTGAAGCAACCACATTAAGTTCTGCATTCTTGGTTGGCACATATAAACAAAAAACTTCTCTTGAAGCCGCATGGAAATACATCATTATTTGTTCAGTGGGGGTAGCGTTTGGATTGTATGGCACAATTTTAACGTTCTCTAATGGAACAAATCTTTTAGCTGATCCAAGCCAAGCTATTTTTTGGACAGAAATCAATCAACAAGCAGCAGGCTTGAATCCGATGCTCATGTATCTTGCTTTTGCCTTTATTTTGGTTGGGTTTGGTACTAAGTGCGGTCTATTTCCAATGCATACTTGGTTATCTGATGCGCACAGTGAGGCACCAAGTCCAGTGAGTGCGATTCTATCAGCTGTGTTATTGAATTGTGCCATGTTGGTGGTATTGCGTTATTACATCTTAGTTTCTAAAGCAGTTGGTTCTATATACCCTCAAACCTTATTGTTGGTATTTGGTTTACTTTCTGTATTAGTGGCGGCGTTGTTTATTATCGTTCAGTTCGATATCAAACGCTTATTGGCATACTCCAGTATTGAAAACATGGGTTTAATAAGCTTTGCTTTTGGTTTAGGTGGCCCAATAGGCGTATTTGCTGGGTTATTACATACCATTAACCATAGCTTAGCGAAAACCTTGCTGTTCTGTGCTTCTGGTAACATTTTATTGAAATACAAAACCCGTGATATGAACCAAGT
Organism: uncultured bacterium; assembly: GCA_905215245.1. GTDB lineage: Bacteria > Pseudomonadota > Gammaproteobacteria > Enterobacterales > Pasteurellaceae > Haemophilus_D. The sequence goes on from CAJMPC010000005.1 coordinate 10,836, forward strand.
TCGTGGTTTATGGCGTGTAGCACCAATGACAGCGGTATTATTTGCCGGAGGTGCATTAGCACTAGGTGGTATTCCACCATTTAACGTGTTCGTCAGTGAGTTCAGTATTGCTGTTGCTGGTATTTACGCAGGTAAAACTTGGTTAATGGTATTCTGTTTAATTTTACTTACTATTGTGTTAGCTGGATTGTCTTTAATGGTATTAAAAACTGTATTAGGCAAACAGCCAGATAATGTTGAAGTGGGGGATGTGAACAAAGTTTCACTCGTGGCGATGGCAATTTTATTGTTATTCATGTTTATTATGGGTATTCATATTGCCGAACCAATTTTGCAGTTATTAAAAAGTGCGGTCGGAATTGTACTTGGATCTGAACAAGTGTCTTTTGGTGAAATGTTAGTTTTACCTTGGCAAAGTTTAGCGCAATGATCGACAGGAGGGATAAATATATGGAATTAACTAAAAATACATCAGTCGATCCAGCCAAAATGGTTGGTAAAAATTACATTGAAGCAGTCAATGCAAAATTTCCAAATACCATTTTGGATGAGGAGTGGTCAACACCAAATCAGGTTACACTTACCATTAAAACCAATATGTTACCTGATGTTGTTGAATACCTTTATTATCAACATGAAGGTTGGTTACCGTTGGTATTCGGGAATGATGAGCGTTCAATTCATGGCAACTATGCAGTGTACTACGTGCTTTCTATGGAAGGGGAAGTGAAAACTTTTGTCACCATTAAAGCCTTAGTTGATCCTGTGAGCTTAGAATTTCCGTCTGTGACACCAAAAGTCAAAGCGGCTGTTTGGGGCGAACGTGAATTATTCGATATGTATGGTTTGAAAGCCGTCGGTTTACCTGACCAACGCCGATTAGTGTTGCCAGATGATTGGCCGGATGATCTTTATCCATTACGTAAAGACTCAATGGATTACCGTTTACGTCCCGATCCGACAACCGCGACAGAAACATACGAATTTATTAACGAAAAAGGCGAAGCACGTATCGTTCCACTTGGCCCGTTACATATCACTTCCGATGAACCTGGACACTTCCGTTTGTTCGTGGATGGGGAAGATATCATTGATGCGGACTATCGTTTGTTCTATGTGCACCGTGGTATGGAAAAATTGGCGGAAACCCGTATGGATTACGACCAAGTTAACTTCCTGGCTGACCGTGTATGTGGGATTTGTGGCTTCACACATAGTGTGGCCTATGCTAATTCCGTCGAAAGTGCTTTGGGGATTCAAATTCCAAAACGCGCTGAATGGATTCGTGCGATTTTATTAGAAGTAGAACGTTTGCACAGTCACTTATTAAACTTAGGTCTATCTAGCCACTTTACCGGCTTTGATACCGGCTTTATGCAATTCTTCCGTGTTCGTGAGAAATCCATGACCTTGGCTGAAGTGCTAACTGGTGCACGTAAAACCTATGGTATTAACCTTATCGGTGGTGTGCGTCGCGACATGTTGAAACATCAACGTGAGCAATGTATCAAGCTTATCGGTGAAATGCGTGAAGAACTCAAAACCTTAACCGATATTTTATTAAATACACCGAATATGGAACAACGTACGGTCGGCGTTGGTGTCTTGGCAAAAGATATCGCTCGTGACTTCAGTCCGGTTGGTCCAATGATTCGTGGTTCTGGCTTTGCGCGTGATGTGCGTAAAGTACACCCTTTCTCCGGTTATGGCGATATCCCTTTCAATCTCTTCACTGAAGCAAATGGTGATGTATTATCCCGTGTGAAAGTGCGGATTAATGAAGTGTTTGAGTCTATGAATATCATTGATTACATGGTGGACAATTTGCCGAGTGGTGAAATCTTAAAAGAAGGTTTCAATTATACGCCAGGACGTTTTGCTTTAGGGATTACGGAAGCGCCACGTGGTGAGGATATTCACTGGTCAATGCTAGGCGACAACCAAAAACTTTTCCGTTGGCGTTGTCGTGCTGCCACTTATGCTAACTGGCCAACCTTGCGCTATATGTTGCGTGGCAACACTGTGTCTGATGCGCCACTTATTATTGGTAGTCTTGACCCTTGCTATTCTTGTACCGACCGTGTCACCGTGGTGGATGTGCGTAAACGCAAAGCTAAAACCGTGGATTATAAAGAGATTGAACGTTACGGTATCGAACGTAAAAATTCACCATTGAAATAGGGGAGGCGGAAAATGTTTAAATTACTAAAAACGGTATTTAAAGCTGGTGATGTTACCACCAAATATCCGTTCAAACCTTATGAAGTTGATGATGATTTTAGAGGAAAACCGGAACTCAATTCTGATCAATGTATAGTCTGCGCGGCTTGTACCATTGCCTGTCCAGCCAATGCGTTGACCATGAGAACGGATCCAGTGACAGGCGAACGTACCTGGTCATTATTCCTTGGTCGTTGTATTTTCTGTGGACGTTGCGAAGAAGTTTGCCCAACCAAAGCCATTCGCTTATCACAAGATTTTGAACTATCAGTGACCAATAAACAGGATCTTTTCCAAGAAACCACCTTTTCTACAGTGAGCTGTCAAGAGTGTGGTAAACCGTTTATCTCTTATAAAGAGCTGAATTACACCATTGATTTATTCAAACAAACTTTGGATAAACCAGAATTAGTGAAACAAAAATTGGCGGAGTTACATACTTGTCCGGTTTGTAAACGTCAGCATAGCTTAGAAAAAACCGCGAATATGGAATCCAACATGCGGATGAAATTAATCGACTTTAAAGAGCCGATTCGCTTGAATTTCAAAAAAGCACTCGAACAACGAGAACAAAGTGCGGTTGATGTACCTAACGTTTTAGCAGGAGGCGAAAGACGATGAACACACAAATTCCAATGCCGGTCAATGGCATATCAACACCGTTTAGTATTGATGAAAATATTGCCAAAATGAAACAAACGTTGCTGAAAGATATTCAACGTTCAGCTTACGTTTATCGTGTGGACTGCGGCGGTTGTAATGGGTGTGAAATCGAAATTTTCAGTACCATTACGCCAACATTCGATGCAGAACGTTTTGGTATTAAAGTGGTCGCTTCACCTCGTCATGCAGACATTTTATTATTCACCGGTGCGGTTACCCGTGCGATGCGCACACCAGCAATGCGTGCTTACCAAGCTGCGCCCGATCCTAAAATCTGTATTTCTTATGGTGCTTGCGGTTGCGGCGGCGGTATTTTCCATGATCTTTATTGCGTTTGGGGCGGTAGTGATCAAATTGTACCAATTGATGTGTACATCCCTGGCTGTCCTCCAACTCCAGCAGCGACCATTTATGGATTTGCAGTAGCACTTGGTTTGCTTGATCAAAAACTAAAAGGTAAACAAGAAAAAGCTGATCCTAACGCAGAAGCTAAATTGCGTTTTCCAACCATTCCGTTAGATTTGCGTATTAGTCTTGAACGTGAAGCACGTCGTCTTGCCGGTTATCGTCAAGGCGGCAACATCGCTAACCAATTTATGGCAATGATGACAGAAAATGATAAAGTGCCATTTGGTGTACGTTTAGGTGAATACCTAGAACGCGAAGCCGATCCGCGTTTAAGCGAAATCGTCAATCGTTTGCATGCGATTAGTATGCCGTTTTCGGGATAATTAATGATGGGGCAAGTGATTGCCCCTATAAAAATGGGAATGTTATGACAACGAAAGTCTTTTTCTATTTATTAAACGAGCGTTTCGTCGAAAACGATGAACAAGTGCCAGAGCAAGCAAAACAGGTGATGTATTACTCTTTGGCGATTGGTCACCATGTTGGCGTAATTGATTGTTTTAAAAAATTACTGGTTTGTGACTACGATGCTTATCAACGTTTTGTAGATAGCTTTCCAGAAGGGGATGCTAAACGTAAATTTGCCGGCTTAATGCGATTTGGTGAAATTGTGATTCTAGCCATGTCAATTTATTGGCGAAAGCGATGGATGAAAACAAAGCCAATTTCACCCCAGAACATCAAGAGTGGGTCGAAATCCTCATGGATACGTTAGCATCAATTCAGCGTGAACCTGTGATGTATATTATGGTGAAACGTCGTGACGAATAATGTGATCTTAACCGTTGGCAACAGCATGATGGGGGATGACGGTGCAGGCCCTTATCTCTATCAGTTATTAAATGAAAATCCATTGCCAAATTGGACCGCACTTGACGGTGGCTCAGCACCAGAAAATGTTGCACATATTGTGCGAGACATGAAACCTGATTTGCTTTTAATTTTCGATGCGGCTGATATGGAATTAGCACCAGGCAAAATTCGAATCATTGAAAAAGAGAGCATTGCGGAAATGTTTTTTATGAGTACGCATAATATGCCGCTCAATTACCTCATTGAACAACTGGAACAAGATATTAAACAAATCGTTTTTGTTGGGCTTCAACCTGATCTGGTTTCCTTTGGTTTTCCAATGACAGAAAGCGTAAAAGAGTCTGTGCAATTTATGTATGATTTTTTAAAAGAGGGAAGATCGCTTGAAGAGATTCCTGTTTTGTAGAAAAAGTGAGGGGGATTTTCTAAACATATTTTAAAAATATTACGAAAACCTGTTTTATATCAATAAATCCATGTTTTTTGTAAGACTATAAGCTGATTTTGGGTGTAATATATACCCAGAATTAATTATTCTAATTCTATCTCTAACCTCGTGTTGTATCTAAAATAAGGACGTTACTATGGCTATTAAAAAAGTAATTACCGTATGTCCGTATTGTGCCTCAGGTTGTAAAATCCATCTTTTGGTGGAAAACAATAAAATTGTGGGAGCTGAAGGTGCAAACGGCAAGACAAACGAAGGGGAGTTATGCCTAAAAGGATATTATGGCTGGGATTTTGTGCATGACACAAAAATCCTGACTCCTCGCCTAACTCAACCGATGATCCGCTACAAACGTGGCGAACCATTCACACCAGTGAGCTGGGAAGAAGCGATTTCTTACACAGCAAAACGTCTCAGTGAAATCAAAGAAAAGTACGGTAACGAATCGATTATGGTAACGGGCTCTTCCCGTGGACCAGGTAACGAAGTGAACTTCGTGATGCAAAAATTCGCCCGTGCGGTATTAGGAAATAACAACATTGACTGTTGTGCGCGCGTGTGACACGGCCCTTCTGTAACAGGTCTGCTCAAATCGGTCGGTAACGGCGCAATGTCCAACTCAATTGTTGAGATTGAAGATACCAAATGCGTATTTATTTTTGGCTATAATGCCTCCACTTCACACCCTATTGTGGCGCGTCGGATTAACCACGCCAAAGCAAAAGGGGCGAAAATCATTGTTTGTGACCCTCGTAAAATCGAAACAGCCCGTATTGCGGATATTTATGCACCGCTTGCTAACGGGTCTAACGTGGCATTCTTGAATGCGATGATGAATGTGATTTTAGAAGAAGGATTACAAGATCAAAAATTTATTGATGAACACACCGAAAACTTCGATGCGTTCTATGAAACCGTGAAAGCTTATACACCGGAATCCACTCAACACATCACAGGTATTGAGCCTGAAATGTTGCGTGAAATTGCCCGCACTTATGCAAAAGCGGAAACCGCTACTATCTTATGGGGTATGGGCGTTTGCCAATTCCGTCAAGGTGTAGAAACCGTACGTGCATTAGCAAGCTTGGCAATGCTTACCGGTAACTTAGGTAAACCAAATGTTGGAGTGAACCCAGTACGTGGCCAAAACAACGTACAGGGCGCGTGCGATATGGGTGCGTTATTCAACACATTACCAGGCTATCAAAGTTTTGCTGATCCAGAAATTAATGCAAAATTTGCGAAAGCTTGGGGCGTGCCATCTATTCCAACCAAACCAGGTGTGCCGTTGAGTGAAGTGCCTGAAGCGATCATGGAAGATAAAATTAAAGCATTCTATATCATGGGTGAAGATACATTACAAACTGAGCCTGATATTAATGCTGTTAAAAAAGCCTTCGAGAAAGTTGAGCTTCTTATCGTTCAAGATATCTTCATGACTCAAACAGCCGCAGAAGCAGATATTTTATTACCTGCGACTTCTTGTGCTGAACATGAAGGTGTGTATAGTGCCGCTGACCGTGGTTTCCAACGTTTCTATAAAGCGGTTGAGCCAACTGGCGATGTCAAGGATGACTGGGTAATCATTAGCGAACTTGCTACAGCAATGGGCTACCCAATGCACTATAACAATACCAAAGAAATTTGGGATGAACTTCGTTCACTTTGCCCAATTTACAAAGGGGCAACCTACGAAAAAATGGAAGGCATGGGTTATATCCAATGGCCATGTACTGATGAGGGCCCTGAAGATCAAGGTACGCAATATTTGTATAAAGGCCAAATCTTCGACCGTCCGAACGGCAAAGCTGAGTTCTTTGCTTGCGACTGGGAACCACCAATGGAAGATCTCTCTGAAGAATTCCCATTGATACTTTCTACAGTACGTGAAGTTGGTCACTATTCTTGCCGTTCAATGACCGGTAACTGCCGTGCACTTGCGGCACTTGCGGATGAACCGGGATTCGTACAAATGAACGATCAAGACGCCAAAGAGTTGGGTATTAAAAACAACGACTTGGTTTGGATTGCTTCTTCTCGTGGTAGAGTTATTTCTCGTGCAGATGTGAGCACTCGTACAAACAAAGGCGCTTGTTATATGACCTATCAATGGTGGATCGGTAAATGTAACGAATTAACCGCTGAACATTTGAACCCGGGTTCTAGAACACCGGAATACAAATACAGCGCGGTTCGTATTGATAAAATCGAAGACCAAGCCTGGGCTGAACGCTATGTGGTAACTGAATACGCGAAATTAAAAAATCGTTTAAAAGAAACCGCACTTGTGGCTTGATTAGCGTTATAAATAGATTACGGGCGAACTTAATGGTTCGCCCGTTTTTTATTGAATTATTTTCTTACGCATTATGAATGCATTTAGCCATCATTATCTGTGGCTAAAGACAAACAGGAATCCGCAAGTGTTTCACTAAAGCGTAAATCATGTGAGGCAATAAGCATCGGTAACTGTAGTTCACGTAAAAGTGCAGTCAGTTTGGCGATATTTTTTGCATCCAGTCCATTGGTTGGTTCATCCAACAACAACACTCTTGGTTGCATCGCTAGCACGCCAGCCAATGCAGTAAAGTTCTGTTCACCACCAGATAAGGTATTTACTGAGCGATCTTTTAACTTAACAATATTCAGACGTTCTAGTTGCTGTAATGCAATTTGATAGGCTTCATTTCTGTTCAAGCCCTGATTAAGTGGACCAAACGCCACATCATCAAGTACGGTTGGACCAAAAAGTTGATCGCCCGCGTGTTGGAAACAGATGCCGACCTTTCCACGTAACGGTACAAAATCTTTTTCTTGATGGCATGTTCGATCGAACCAGCGAACCTCTCCATGTTGGTAAGGTATAAACCCTAATAGGCAGTGTAATAGCGTCGATTTTCCACAACCAATATCGCCTTGTAAAAAAAGACGATGACCTTCAGGGAGATCAAAAGAAAGGTTATCAATAATCACGCGTTGGTCGCGCATGATCTGTAATTGTTTGACTTCGAGGACGTTCATCAAGATTTATCCTGTGTTTTTTTAACATCATGCAGCTGAAAGCCACGTGCTTTTAGCGCCATTTCTGTTTTTTCTGCTTTAACTAGAGCATGAATTAATAATAATGCCACACGTTGTGATGCAATGAATAAGGTTCTGCCGTTAAGTTTTGGCTGGTATCCGCGCGCGCGCATCGCCATATCCATTTTTTTATGTACATCACCAAGTACAGAAATATAACGCACGGTCAGAACGAATAGGTGAAGTAGTTTTTCAGGCAATGGCAAACGACACAATGCTTGCAATAAAAGGCTCTCGTTCATATCAATTAACAAGAGGCGAGTTAAGCTTAAAATTAAATTGAAACGTAGCGTGATGAGTAGCGCGAGCTGAATGCCCATTGGATTCAATGCTAAGCCTTGTTCAGTGATTTTCCAACTTAAGGTCAACCAAACAAGCAAAGTAAAGAAATTCAGTTTCAACCAATATTTAAAATAATCGGCGAGGGATTTTTGATAGCGAATTAGCGTAATAAGTAACCCGCTGAATACGATCAGATTAAGGATAATAAGCATTGAAATATGTGTCATTGTGCTGACGATAAGTCCACACAAAAACACATAAATTAATCGCAAGTGCGGTTGAAAAATAGCAAGAAAATTCATTTCACCACACTGAGCGCTGTTGGATACATTTTGTTTAACAATAAGACCACACCGACACTGACGATACTGTCGATAATAAATACGGGGATATGTGATATCACCAGAAGCATAATCAGGTCGCTATAGGCTTTACCGCCATCCAATGCTAAGACTAGAGAGGCGAGTAAGGCTGAACCGCCAACACCGATTACACCAGCACCAATACCTGCTGCAATTTGAGTGCGACGGGAATTGTCATTTTCAAGTCTTTTTGCAAATAGCCAATGTACGAGAAGGGCAGGTAATGCCATTACGCATAAATTGACGCCTAATACAGCAAATCCACCGAAGGAAAAGAGCAGGGTTTGTAGGACTAATGCGATTAAAAAAGCAGGGAAAACGGCCCAGCCGAGAAACAGGCCGGCCATGCCGTTTAAGATGAGATGCACGCTGCCAATACCAACTGGTACATGAATGGTACCAGCAACAAAAAAAGCAGCAGCAAACAATGCTGTTAGCGGCAATTGCTGCGAATTGAGTCGTTTAAGACCAATCATTACGCAGACTAATGCGACAGCTGCACCACCAAGCAATACGGGTGTATGTAACACACCTTCCGATAAATGCATATTATCTTTCCTTAGATTGCGACGCACGTGTCATCTTTGAGGCTCTAATCAATGCCCATAAGCCGAAAATGCCAACAATATAACCGATACCACCAATAATATCGTGTAGGTAAATTTTGTCTTTTAATTTAGAAATATCTTCGCGGACCAACATCAATGCATTGTCATTGTTATTAGTGGCTTGCGCAGATACTCTGTTGGCAACAATTGAGGCTCGATGTCCTTCTTCACCTTCTATCACTACTTTAATGGCACCTTCGGCAGTGGTATTGATCGGATAGGCAAATTGCCCATCTCGATCTGTTTTGCCTTCCAATAGAGGGGAGTCCTGGCCAGCTTGCAAAATTTCTATATAGGTTTCTGCCGCTGGAGTCATATCGGAATAATAGGCTTTGCCAGAGACTGTGCGTCCATCATATTGTGCAAAAACATGCAAACTATGAGCCAATGCTGATGGCGCGCACAGCCAGGTGAAAAGTGCGGTTAAAAATACAACTCTTTTCATTATTTCGCATCAAAAGTCAGCATATATTCAACACTGCGCTCGGTATAGTCAGGGTTTTCTTTAACTGGCTCGTCAAATTCAGCCCAAACTTTGTTATAACCCGCTTTAGGGGTGAATTGTGCGATACCTTTTTCATTGGTTAAGTTGAATGGGTGATCTTCGCCTAACCCCACTTTGATGCCCTGTACAGGTTTACCTTTTACTAACACGAGAATATCGAGTGGTTGTCCTGCTTTTGGTTCACTTTGAGGGATTAATTCATAATCCATGTTGTGTGATTTATTTGCTTGTGCATCCCAGTGTAAAATCGCTTTACCGAATTTGATCGGATTAACACTGCGTACAGCTTCAGGTACCTGTTGTTTGGTTTTTTCGACATATTTACCGCTAGGTAATTTTGACCAAACACCATTATCAAAGCGAATAAATGCAATTGCAGTCTCAGGGGCAGCAAAGTGTGCTTCGCCTTCCTTAAAGTTCACTGTGGCATTTTGCAATTGGCCTTTAGCATCGAGTAGGCGTACCGCTTTTAATTTGCTTTGAGGATAGGTTTCAGTTTCCTCATGACCAAATTTAACCACATATTGCCCTTTTGCATCCTTAACAGGCTCCAACCAAACATTATGCGCATTAGCGAGTGATACACCGAATAGTGCAGTAATAAACAATGCTGTTTTTTTCATGGAAGTTCTCCTTTTCTAACATGTGAATACTGTGATAAAGTATAAAATATGAAGTAACTTCAGAGTCAAGTGTAATTTAATAAAAAATGAAAATTGGTCAACTAGCCAACATTGTTGGCTGTACGGTGGAAGCCGTACGTTTCTATGAAAAGCAAGGATTAATCGAACCCGCCAAACGAACGAGCGGTAATTTTCGTGTTTATACGGAAGAGCATTTGAAACAACTTTCTTTTATTTGTTATTGCCGCAGTTTGGATATTTCACTAAAAGAAATCAAAATGTTGCTCAATCCTCAATGTGCTACTCAAGAGCAGGAAAGAGAAATTAATGAGTTGCTAGATCGACATATTCGAGAAGTATCAAAACGGATCCATGAATTGGCTCACTTGAGAATTCGCTTAATTCAGCTCAAAGGAAAATGTAGCCATTTTGAGCAAAATAATGATTTAATGAACACTTTATTGGAGCACAGTGGCATTAATTTTGTGCCGCTAAAATGATGTCTAGCACGAGTACCAGTAAAAATTTTTCAAATAATGTTTAAATATCGAACAGCGAAACATAGAAAAGCTGAAAATAAACATCAAAAAAGAGTAGAATTGGAACAGACTGCTTTTTTATTTTAAGGAGAAAATCATGCATGAGATGTCTCTCTGTCAGAATATTATGGAAATTATTGATCAACAACAGAAAAAGCATGAAATCCATGAAGTGACAGATATTTGGCTAGAAATTGGGGCACTGTCTTGTGTCGAGCAAAGTGCGGTAGAATTTTGCTTTGAAATTATGCGTAAAGATACCGTTGCTGAAAACTGTCAGTTACATTTTATCCATTTACCTGCGATTGCATGGTGCTGGCAATGTCAAAAGGAAGTTGAGATTGAAGCCTATCAAGATTGCTGTCCACATTGTCACAGTGCATGTTTACAACGTCGAAGTGGCACCGAATTTAGAGTGAAAGAAATTGCCGTAAAATAGCAAAGATATCTAAATGGACAAATTAAATTTGATCTTTTGAATATAAAATACGCTAACTACTTGATAGTATGTATTTATCTCTCTTCAAAGAATATATTTAAGATTGAAAATATGGTATTCTAACGTATATGGATTACCATAGATTCTAAGCATTTACAGAATAAACGAAAAATTATTGAGGTGACTTATGTGTACAACCTGTGGCTGTGGCCATCCAGACCAAGTCAGAATCGGAGAATTACCGCATGTTCATCATGATTCCAATGCGCAACATGCAACAAAACTACCTAATTTTTCTCATTCCTCCTTCCGCATGCCAGACACGCCGCAACAAGAAGAAACCCAGCAACGATTACTGAAAGTAGAGCAAGATATTCTTGGTGCCAACAATCAGTTAGCCGATATGAATCGTCGCTTTTTTGCCAATCAGCATATTTTGGCACTTAATCTTGTTTCAAGTCCAGGTTCAGGCAAAACAACTTTATTGACGACCACACTAAATGCATTAAAAAATGACTATCCTTGTTATGTGATCGAAGGGGATCAGCAAACAGAAAACGATGCGGATCGTATTCGTCAAACCGGTGTGCCGGCAATTCAAGTCAATACAGGTAAAGGATGTCACTTAGATGCACAAATGATTGGTAATGCATTAGTGAAATTGCAGCCACAGGAAAATAGTCTGATGTTTATTGAAAATGTCGGAAACCTAGTCTGCCCATCAGAATTTGATTTAGGCGAGCACGCTAAAGTGGTGATCTTATCCGTGACAGAAGGTGAAGATAAACCGCTAAAATATCCGCATATGTTTGCGGCTTCTAAATTAATGATTTTAAATAAAGTTGATTTACTGCCGTACTTAAATTTTGATGTGGAAAAATGTATTGCTTATGCAAAACAAGTGAATCCGACAATTGAGGTTATCCAGTTGTCTTCTCAAAGTGGAGAAGGATTACAGCAATGGCTAGACTGGTTAAAAGCGCAAGAACGATAGGAGCATCAAATGCAGTTTGTTGATGAATTTCGTGATCCTGAACTGGCCAAAAGTCTGTTGCAGCGACTACAAAAAATAATGGAAAAACAACCGCACTTTACGCCAGAAAATCCCTTATATCTAATGGAGGTCTGCGGCGGACATACGCATACCATTTTTAAATTTGGGCTTGATCGTTTATTACCGAAAAGTATTGAATTTATTCACGGTCCAGGCTGTCCAGTGTGTGTTTTACCGATGGGGCGAATTGATGTCTGTATTGAGATTGCTCGCCGTCCAGAAGTGATTTTCTGTACTTTCGGTGATGCCATGCGAGTACGCGGACGTTTAGGCTCATTATTAGAAGCCAAAGCTCAGGGCGCGGATGTTCGAATTGTTTATTCACCGCTTGATGCATTGAATATCGCATCAAATAATCCAGACAAAAAAGTGGTGTTCTTTTCACTTGGTTTTGAAACGACCATGCCAAGTGCCGCAATTACCTTACAACAAGCGAAAAAACAACAGGTAAAAAACTTTTTTGTGGTATGCCAAAATATTACTATCATCCCGACATTACACAGCTTATTGTCGCAAGGACAAGTAAAAATTGACGGCTTTATTGCGCCCGGTCATGTCAGCATGGTAATTGGTTCTGAACCTTACCAAGAATTGTGTGACACCTATCATAAGCCTTTTGTGATCACTGGTTTTGAACCTTTAGATATCCTACAAGCAATTTTAATGTTGGTGACACAGATTGTTGAACAACGCTGTGAAGTGGAAAATCAGTATAAACGCATTGTGCACCAACATGGCAATGTGTTGGCTCAACAGGCAATAAGCGAAGTATTCCGCTTGAAAGCCAGCAGCGAATGGCGTGGATTGGGCGAAATTGCCGAATCGGGTGTAGAACTGACAGATGATTATCAATGCTTTGATGCGGAAGCGCATTTTGCTTGTCAGCCACATCAAGTTGCAGATGATCCTGACTCTCGCTGCGGTGATGTATTAATCGGCAAATGTAAGCCGGCCGATTGCCCATTATTTGCTAAAAAATGTAATCCAGACAATGCTTATGGTGCGTTAATGGTGTCTTCCGAAGGGGCATGTGCGGCCTATTATCAATACAGACGGGAATAAAACAATGACTGATTTTATTACAATGGCACACGGAAATGGTGGTGCCACAATGCAAGAGTTGATCCGCGATTATTTTGTCGAGGCATTTGATAACCCAATACTTTCACAAGGCGAAGATCAGGCTCGCATTGCTTTACAAGAGTTGAATGCTTTAGGTGGGACTCTGTCATTTTCTACCGATAGTTTTGTGATTGATCCGATTTTTTTCCCGGGTGGTGACATTGGTAAACTCGCCGTGTGTGGTACCGCTAACGATGTAGCGGTATGTGGTGCCGTACCAAAATATTTATCCTGTGGGTTTATTCTGGAAGAAGGCTTACCATTGGAAACTTTAAAAAAATTGATTCAATCTATGGCAAAAGCCTGCCAGTCAGCCGGTATTCAAGTGGTAACCGGTGATACCAAAGTGGTACAAAAAGGCGCGATAGATAAAGTGTTTATCAATACGGCAGGCATTGGTGTGATTCCAAACGGACTCGACTGGGGTGTACATCGCATTCAACCAGGTGATCAGATTATCGTGAGTGGTACTTTGGGTGATCATGGTGCAACCATTTTGAATTTACGCGAAAATCTTGGTATTCAAACGGACTTACGCAGTGATTGTGCTGTGCTTGCCCCGCTTATTGATTGTATTCGTCCGATTGAAGGCGTGAAAGCTGTGCGCGATGCGACCCGTGGTGGTGTGAATGCGGTACTCCATGAATTTGCACAGGCACAGAAAGTAGGGATTCAAATTGATGAAACGGTATTACCAATTCGTCAGGAAGTACGAGGTATATGCGAATTACTCGGTTTAGATGCGTTAAATTTTGCTAATGAAGGTAAATTAGTGATTGTGGCGGATAAAGAAAAAACAGCTGAAATTCTGACCGCGCTTCGTAGCCATCCATTAGGTGAAAATGCGACCATAATCGGCGAGGTAACGACTGATGGCAAAGTTCGTGCCGTTGGGCTTTTCGGTCAAAGTCGCTTGTTAGACTTACCGCGTAACGAACCTTTACCACGAATCTGTTAAGCAAAAACCGGTTTAATTTTTAATTAAACCGGTTTTTGTTTGCAAATTGATATAGAGAGAAGAGCGCTTATTTTTTCCAAATAACGTGGAATTCGCGATCTTCTTCTCGATGTGAAATTAAGAATTTCGCAAACACATCATCCATTTCATCTTTCTCATTTACTAATCCGACCCAAACTTCAGCAAAAGCCTCAGGATCGATTAACACCCCAATTTCTTGTTCCCAATCGTCTGCTGTTTCGACAAACTCGACCGCACCACGCTCTTCAAATTGCAGATTGAATAGCATAATATCTGCTGGATCGAGATTTTCGCCCGCCATCTCTAAGAAAATATCATAAGCAAGATCAATCGCTGCATCGGGATCGAGTTTTTGAATATCAGTTGTCATTGGGTTTTCCTTCATCAAGTCAATTGCGCGTATGATACCGCAAGAAACAGAAAACAAAAAGTGCGGTCAAATTTATAGTTGTTTTTGATCGCACTTATTTCTAATTGCCGTAACTAGCCCGTATTTCGCATACCTGCGGCAATACCTGTGATGGTAATCATCAGGGCTTGTTCTACATCAGGGCTTGGGTTTTCAGGCGATTCACGGAAACGACGGAGCAGTTCCACTTGAAGGAGATTGAGCGGATCCGTATAAACATTACGTAACGCAATAGAATCTGCGATCCACGGTAAGTCCGCCATTAATTCATCTTTGTGAGAAAGCGAAAGCACGGTTTTAATATCTGCATTGAGTTGATTACGCAGATTCTCACCTAAGTACCAAAGCTCTTTTTTCACTAAGTTATGATCATATTGCTCAGAAAGCCAAGTATCGGTTTTACTGAACACCATTTCTAACATCCCCACACGAGTAGAGAAGAATGGCCAAGCTTTACACATTTCTTCAATGATATGACCTTTGCCTTCATCCACAATTTTTTGAATTGCCGCCCCTGCACCAAGCCATGTTGGTAGCATTAAACGGTTTTGCATCCAAGCAAAAATCCATGGAATAGCACGTAAGCTTTCTACGCCACCATTTGGATTACGTTTTGCAGGACGAGATCCAAGTGGCAGTTTAGACAGTTCTTGTTCCGGTGTAGCACTGCGGAAATAAGGCACGAAGTCTTTATCACCACGAACAACACTACGGTAAATGTCACATGAAGTAGCGGAAAGCTCATCCATGACCGCACGCCATTCTGCTTTTGGTTCTGGTGGTGGAAGTAAGTTTGCTTCTAAAATTGCACTCGCGTAAAGATCAAAGGTTTCAACTGCAACTTCGGGTAAACCAAGTTTAAAGCGGATCATTTCCCCTTGTTCAGTCACACGTAAACCATTTTTGAGTGAACGTGGAGGCTGAGAAAGTAATGCTGCATGTGCAGGCGCACCACCACGACCTATCGTACCTCCACGACCATGGAATAAAGTGAGTTCAATACCTAGCTCTTCGGTTAAATTGACTAACGCTTCTTGTGCACGATATTGTGCCCATGAAGCTGCCATCATTCCCGCATCTTTGGCTGAGTCAGAATAACCAATCATCACCATTTGATGATTGTTAATCACGCCACGATACCAACCAATATTAAACAATTGACGCATGACACTTTCAGAGGCATCTAAGTCATCTAAGGTTTCAAAAAGTGGTACGACAGGAATGTGATAAGGCACGCCCGCTTCTTTTAATAATAAATGCACG
>CAJMPC010000006.1:0-23873 GCA_905215245.1 uncultured bacterium
TGAGCGCGTGGCTTATGAAGTAGCAGAGCAATTACAACAACGTTTTGGTATTTCATGGTTACGTCTCAAATTAAGCAAACCCAAAGCGGTTGCTCAAGCAAGTAATGTGGGGATCATTGTAGAGCGCGGTGAGTTGAAATAATCGCTGAAAATTGACCGCACTTTTGGGAAACCTAACTCAGTTTAAGGTTAGGCGATTATCCAATGCATTTTTAACGTAGCCAACTTTCATCCAAGTTAGGTGTTTGTCGAAACACTTTACCATGTTCATCAATTACTGCATGCCATTCTTGAGCCGTTTTCAGTGAAATTCGTTCCATTAGCGGCATACATTCAGCGCGTAAAACCGTATAAGTTTGTGCTTGGCTTAAACCAAGACGATTAAAGAGACGTAGGGCATATTGATCGGCAATAAATACTTTGCGTTCAAAAAGATAGAGCAGCATCGCATCTGCAGTTTCTTGCCCCACACCTTTTAGAGAAAGTAGCTGTTTGCGTAGCGTCTCCGTTGGCATTGTTTTAAAGGCAGATAACTCTCCGCCTTGTTCAGCAAACCATCTCATTTGATGTTTAATATAAGCACTCTTCTGTTTATAAAATCCAGCTGGGCGAATACGTTGTTGTAATTCTTCATCTGACACGGCAAGTAGCTGTTCTAACGTTAAAATACCCTCGAGTTGCTGCAACGCATTGATGGCATTTTTTGCAGTCGTTTGCTGAATTAAAATCATTGAAACCCAATCGGATAAACGATTTTTGTCGTTCCACCAATTCTGTTCGCCATAATGACGATATAATTTTTCTAAGGTTTGTTCGATTTTATCAAGCATAAGTATTTCCATTTCATTTTTACTGCTTTTTTAATGCTAAGCGGAACGTAGCAATCCCACTTTTTAATACTAACACACTTAGTATCATACTTGCCAATGGGTCAACCCATAACCATCCCAGAAAATAGGCACTGATACCCGAAAGAATAGCAATAATGGAACCGAATAAATCGGTCAGTACATGTAGATAAGCCGCTTTGATATTGAGATTGTCATGATCGCTTTTCAACATTATCCAAGCAACGAAAAGATTGACGAGTAATCCTAGCGATGCCACGCCAAGCATCGGTAATGCCATCATCTTGATGGGATTTTGCCAGCGTTGAATCGCTTCAACTAAAATCATTAATGCCACAACAATCAATGAGCCGCTATTAAGTAGGGCAATGTATCGTTGTTTTTGAGCGGATAGAAACAACGCTAACAAGGCTAAAAATAACGATAAGCTATCATTTGCCATGTGTCCCGCATCAGCCATGAGAGCCAAACTGTTAAACCAATAGCCGCCAACAAATTCGACAACCATAAAGCCGGTAATGATGGCAAAACTGAGCGCTAAGATTTTTTTATCTTGTGGAATATGCTCATGAGATGAATGGTCATGATGTTCATGGGAATGGTGGTCGGACATAATGCTCCTCATTGTGTCTTTAATTAACTTGAGATAAAGTATAAAGTCCGTAGCAACTACAAGGTCAAGGCTTGGTTTTAAAAAATGAAGATTCACGAACTCAGCAAACAAAGCGGTATTCATTTAGAAACCATTCGTTATTATGAAAAAATGGGTTTAATGCCGGAGCCTAAACGGCTAGCAAATGGTTATCGAGATTATGATGAAGCCAGTTTGAAGCAATTAAAATTCATTAAAACCTGCCGAGCGTTAGATTTTAGCTTGGCCGAAATTAAATTTTTTAATGAGATGAAAACGCAGCAATCTCAACATTGTGAAGTGGATAGTATGTTGGCAAAACATTTGGTTTCAGTCGAAGAAAAAATTGCCGAACTGACTGAAATTAAACATTTCCTACAAAGCTTAATTACCGAAGATGATCATCAAGCTGCAGATTGTAAAGCAATGGCCCAATTAAAAGCTTATTAAGTGCGGTCTAAAAAATATCAAAAATCCGCACATTGATGTGCGGATTGGTCATTACTCCGGATCATCCGTAAAGGCATTGTTTCGGAATATCGGTACAAAGGTTGCAAGATACAGCACAAACACGATGGCAATTAAAATAGCGGGAATCGTGATAAAAAACAGCTCGTCCACATACATTAAACAAGCTCGGGAAAGTGCCGCCGTGAAAAGACAAAGCACGGCAAGGCGACAGAGTTTTGGATAATCCAGTTTCGTAAAGCCACTATGCCATAATCCCGCGGTGAGCCAAATCATCATCATACTGCCGAGAATGCCGCCAAGTGTTACCATGTGTAACGGATCGGCAGTAGGTTCATCAAGTAATTTATTTATGCCAATCCACAAATAACCAATCGCGGCGAACAGTTGAAGGAAATAATAAGTGCGTACGTAATGTTTACGTAGCAGTTCGTGATGATGTAATTCGCGTAACTTGGCAAGCAAGATAAAGCCAACGGCAAAGGCAGTAAAAGCGGCTGTTTGCGCAGGCAACCAAAGCTCTGCTGCGGTATGAAGTAATAAAAATGTAATCGCGATATTTTTATACACGACATTCGGGATAAATACGGGATCTTTCAATGTACTTTCTTTCAGTGCCTCTGCGCCTAATAGAATGCTGACTCGAATTGATACAAACATTACCGCCGCCATATTCAAATGCACCTGTGCCCGCAATAATTTCAGACTATCAGTCATGGCGTAAGCCGTCTGACAAACCGTAAATGCAGCAAGTAACATCAGTAAAGTAAAATTGTCGGTATTGCGATCCAACCAAAACAGCCAAGCACAAAAGAGTAACAACGCGAGCCAATAAGCTGCCACTAAAAACGAGGCGGTTTGCGGGGAAAATGGCAATAACACCAATCCCGAAAGCAAGAGCACTGCTAATATTGTCGCAATAGGTTTTAAATTACCTTTGTAATTTGTCCACTCAAGCATGGAAGCCGTCAGAAAG
This sequence comes from uncultured bacterium, assembly GCA_905215245.1. Classification (GTDB taxonomy): domain Bacteria; phylum Pseudomonadota; class Gammaproteobacteria; order Enterobacterales; family Pasteurellaceae; genus Haemophilus_D. The sequence continues at coordinate 2,924 of CAJMPC010000006.1, forward strand.
CCACCGTATGCGGCTGGTAGCATAAATTCTAAGAAAATTTTGCGGTGTAGGATGAGATCATCGGGGTTGATGAAAAAGCTCAAGGCACCAATAATCGCAAGAATGGCTGCACCAACAAAAAAGGGTCGCATCGGATGGGTAAAGAAATTATTCATAATAATGGATTCCTTGAAATTCGCGTGCGACTACGGTTTCTTCAAAGGCTGAATTACGTTCGGATAATGGCGTTGGCAAGGTAATCACATTTTGCACATCCATCCCTTTTGGAGAAAGCTGCATAATCTCTCGGCTTAATCGAGCCGCTTCAAAACGATCGTGCGTCACTAAAATACAGGCCATGCCTTGTTGCTCAATTTTTTCCACTAACATAGCGGCTAAAATATCACGTAAATCACGATCCAAACCGACAAAAGGTTCATCCAATAAGGCTAAATCACAGCCGCATAGTAATAGACGCAAAAATGCCACGCGTTTTGCCATACCGCCCGATAATTCGGTCGGGTATTTATTCAAATCCCCAGAGGAAAGTCCGATCTTTTCTGCCAGCGCGATGATTTCATTTTCATTAGGATTATCCATAAAAATGGCAATATTCTGCATGGCAGTGAGATTTTCTAATAGACGATTTTCTTGAAACAGAAAGCCCGTTTTACGGAATGTATTATTGATTTCGCCCGATTTTGGCGTTTCTAAACCTGAAATTAAACGCAGCACAGTCGTTTTGCCACAGCCACTAGGACCGAATAAAGTTTTCACTTCGCCCGGTTGTAAATCCATACTGAAATCGCGCACGATGGGATCGCGGAGAATTTCAAAACGCACATCCTTTAAACTCAGCATTATCTTCTCCACGGCATAAACAGGATTTCCAATGGCTTGGTAATCAAATATTCAAAGAGGGAAACAAACACAATCACCAACAACACATAAGCCATGACCGTTGATGTATCTAACATGGCTCTGGCATCGGCAATCTGTGCCCCCACACCCTCATTGGCACCTAAAAGCTCTGCCATAATTACCACTTTCACGCCCATCGCAACTGCGACGCCAATGCTGGAAATCACATAGCCTGTGAGATGGGGAACATATAAATAGCGGATTTTTTTCCACAATCCGAGTTTGTACGCATCAAATAATTCTTCATGTTGTTTATTTACACTTGCCATCCCCATGGCTGCACTGGCAAAGGTCAGCGGGGCGACTAATACGATAATGGTAAATAGCACGCTAGGATTGCCAAAGCCAAACCAAAATAATGCCATCACGACCCAAATAATTGGCGGCATGGCTAACAAAATCGTAATGACGGGTTTGAGTAATGCCATAGCGGTTTTAAAGCTGCCCGCAATCAACCCAGCGGCTAAGCCAGCGACTAATGCAATGGTAATACCCACTACGGAACGCCATAACGAAATACCGATTTCGTTTTGTTGGAAATGATCGAGCAGCTCAAGGGCTTTTTGAAAAACATCCGCAGGAGCAGGCAGCATAAATTCACCAAATATCGCACTGCCCCAAGCCCACAAGGCAACAACCATCATCGCCACACTCAAGCCGGTAAAGCCGCTCCAAAGGTAGTCGATGATGTAAAACAGGACAGGTTGTGGTTTACGGATTTTGTCAGTTTTAATCATGTTATGTGATTCAGTTTCAAATTAAGCCAAGAAGAATTTGTCATCTGGTAATTTACCACCTAAGAGTTTTGGATTGAACTCCATCAAGGTTTCATAGAATTGCATGATTTCATTTTTCAGTTCACTGGCTTTGGTCACCGTTAAGCGCGCACCGTCTAAGCCCATTTCAATAGCGGCTTCTGGAGCAGGAAGATAATTAGCGCCAATTTCAGCCGCACTTTTGCGGTTAGCCATAATCCAGTTTAACGCATCACTTAAATCTTGGTGAAGTAGATCAAACTCCGCCTTGTGTGCGTGGAAATATTCTTCATTGGCAATAATGCCTGCCATTGGAATAAGCGGTTTCGTGTTAAACGCTTGTCCCCATTCTTTCACTAAATCGAAGCCGCGTACAATCTCTGTACCGACAATTTTAGCTTTCTGCACAACTGCACTTGCCATTGGTTCTGGCAAGATAGCCGCATGGAAATCTTTCAGTAAGAACAAACCAATTGCCTCAGTTGGCGTTGCTGCATAGGTGATATCCACTTTATTAATATCAATATTCAATTTTTTCAGTAAAGCTTGCAATACGATGTCAGGCATATCGTTTTTAAATGGCACTAGGATTTTTTTACCCACCAATTCTTGCGGTGAAGTAATAGCCCCACCTTTACACATCAACTGCGTAATCCCATTGGTGAGAATATTCACCATGCCAACTTGTTGCCCTTGATTACGTAAATTCACGCCCACATTACTTGGGCTCATCATCACTTTAAATTGCCCACTAGCCACACCCGCACGCAGCTGATCAGGCGAACGCCAAATTTCCAATGCTACATCCGCTTGTTTGGCTAATTTACCTTGTGCTGCCGCCACCGCAATGGTCACGCTTGGCATCGCGGGTGCACCATAAATGGTAAATTGTTCTTTTGTTGCTGCAAAGAGAGAGGGCGACATGCCTGCTGCCGTAAGTGCTGCGCTCATTCTTAAAAAATCACGTCTATTCATTGTCATGGTTATCTCCTTATAATGAAACAAGTCTAATACTTGTATTTTGATAATAGTTTTCATTAATTATCTTACTAGCTGTGACTAAAGTAAAGAAAGACAAAAGTGCGGTTAGATTTTTAGGTGTTTTTAAATTCTTCTACTTTGTTAAGTCGTAACTCCAATCCAACAACTTAAAGATTTCTTCGGTTTCTACGCCATGATCTAACACAATCGTTAGCCAATGGGTTTTGTTCATGTGGTAGGCGGGCAAGAAATTAGGTGATTGTCTCAAAATACTCACCATATCGGGTGGACATTTGAGATTGATAAAATCAGTCTCTCCTTCTTCTTTTAAACCAAGTTTAGTTTTACTGATCTTGCCAATAAGTGCATACCATTTCCCTTTGGCATTACCATGGCGCAAGATGGCATATTCGGGGTATTTTTCCCAAAGATATTCTGGCTGTGTCGCATATTGATTAGCCGCATAATCAAAGATTTGTTGTGCTTGGCGCATGGGTTACTCCTTGAATGATGAATGGGGTTATTATCAGTCGTAAAGCAGAGAAAAGAAAGACCGTCTGAAAATTGAATTTCAGACGGTCCTTTGCTTTAGCCTTAAAAGAGCACACATATAAGTGCGATCGTTTCGTTGTCTATTTTTAACTACTCAGTCACATGGAAAACTTGTTTTTCAAATTCGTGTTTACCGATTTTGACAGTCAGCACATATTTGCCGATTGGATCTCGGCGGTCGAATGTCCAGCAGTTCATCATGTATTTACCATTTTCTAATGTTGGTCTGGTATAAGTGATAGTATGGAGTTTTTTATTTGGTGATGACACCACTTTTGCATTCTCAATCGAACTAGTGAATTCACTTTGGGCTTGAGCTTTAAAGGTTTCACTTACCGTTGCTTTTTTACCGAAATCACCAGCTGCGACCCAGCATACTTTTTCCGCTTTATTGGTGCGAGAAGTTTCTTTTTTATTTAAATCAGGCGATGGATCTTGAGTTCTATCAAAGACAGAGAGATAAATAGTTGGCTCATTTGCTGTATTTTTCGCGTCTTTTGATTCAGGTGCTGCAGCGAATGTGCCAGTTGAGAGTAAGGTCGCAATTAAAGCGAATGTTGAGATTTTTTTCATGTTAGATTCCTTTTTATATCATTATTTTATTGGACGATCATTATACCAAGGCAGCCCATATCTGCTAGCATTAAATTGGATGAGCCAAATAAGAAGGGATGGGTATTTGACGAAGGTTGTTCAAATTTTACTAAAATTTGTACTTTCTTTTTCACCCAAACCGTGTCTTTCCATGCTAGTTCCGACGCATCGACGTTGACGTCATCTTGGCTTTCAATAACAAATTTAGCGCCTTGAATGGTGAAGCCCACAGGCAGCGAGCTGTTGATAATCCAACGTTCGACGGTGCCGACTTTAGCCGAAACATCAACTCGACGCGGGTCAAAGCGTTGTTTGTTGATTAGACCATTTGTCACATCCAATTCAAAGGTGCGTTCTTGGGCGATTTTACTTTCGAGCATAACCGTGGCATCAGTATTAAATTGCTCATTCATTTTTTTACTGAATGCGGAGATTTCACCTTGTGGTCGAAGTTCTAAAACGGTGTTATCTGCAAAATCATTACCTGAACTGAACACATTTTTGATTTTGTCAAAAATACCACGTTTAGCGCCAGAGATAAGCGATACACCCTCACCTTCGCTCACATTGACTAACACTTCGGCACGTTCACCTGGTGCAAGAATGAGAGAATTAATCGCTTTACCTTGAGGTAAAAAACCTAAATCCCTTGCAATGAGCAACATGTCTTGTTCGTTATCTAAACGCAGATCATAGGCTCTTGCCAATGAGGCATTGAGTAAGCGTAAACGTATCCAACCGCGAGGGACGTCAAGATAAGGCGCTTCTTGTCCATTAACAAGAAGACGATTACCGACAAAGTGCGGTTGATTTTGCTTAAATAATTGTAATCCGTCGCCGTTAAATTCCATGTCTTGTAAGATTAATGGAATATCGTCCACGCCATATTTATGAGGAAGTTGTGATTTTAGGCTTTGATCATCTTCAATTAACCACATCCCCACAATGCCGCGATAGGTTTGATAAGCCGAGTTCGCAAGAGTGGCAGAACGATACCAGCAAGTCGCGGCAGGTTGGTTAATTGGAATGATTGGTGCCCAAGATTCTCCTTTTTTGAGGATTTTTGCAGCACCACCAAATAATTCACCACTGGCTTGTAATCCCTGAATAGAGAGAGCAATACTTTGTGGCAAATTGTTGTGATAATTGAGTTTTGCAAAGGAACCCGATTTGATGCGAATAGTGGGCCCAAGATAATTACCGTTAAAACCCCACACACTGACACTATGGGAGCCATCTAATTTGTAGCCGGTTTCTTCCATATTAAGAATAATTGGGCGGCCACGTTTTGCTTCCATCAATGGCGGAATGGTTAATTTTTCACGAGATGCCGCTAATACCGATTGAGGTGTAGCGGCAAGTGCGGTTGAAATTGCGGTAGTTTTTAATAATTGGCGACGAGAAAGACGCAACATATTATTTTCCTTGTGCAATTTCAGCATCGAGTTCAGCGATGCGTTTTTCCATCAAATCGTGGCAGTAAGTAGCAAGTTCGCGCACATTGTCTTTTGTGTACGGTGACACATCGATCGGGTCCATCATTTCACAAATCACCTTACCATTATCCCAACGATTTAAATCAATTTTGTTATGCGTCGTTGAACACACAACGGGGACAATTGGTACGCCAGCTGCAATTGCTGCATGGAATGCCCCTGTTTTGAATGGCAATAAGCCGCGACCACGGCTACGTGTACCTTCAGGGAACATCCAAATTGACAGGTTGTCTTTATTGATACGACGAGCAAGTTCAGTCATGGTGCTGTGTGCTTTAGAACGATTTTCACGATCTAGGAGAATATTGCCGGTTACCCAATATAAAATGCCGAAAAAAGGAATCCAAATTAGGCTTTTTTTACCTACACTTACCGTACGAGGTAATACCATGTAAGAGATGGTCACCATATCGAAATTATTTTGGTGGTTACCGATATAAATACAACGCGGCATATTCTCTTTATTTTGTGGAAAGCGGTGTTCTACTTCTAAGCCAAATAAAGGGTATAAACGACCAAACCAGCGAGCCATAACGCCCACATTACTTGGATTTTTAAAACGAATAAAGGAATAGATCGTACCGAGCACACAAATTAAAATACAGCAAAGTGCAACGATGAGAATTCTGGCGATTTTTAACATAGAAAATACCTAATTAAAATTTTTGGAAAGTATAGCAAATTACACAAAAATGTGTGCTAATCTAATGAAAAAAATGACGGAATAGTTATGAAACCCATTTATTTTATTGCAGATCTTCATTTGAGCGAAACGCATCCGGAATTAACCGCACTTTTTAACGATTTTATGCAAAACAAAGCACAAGAAGCCCAAGCGGTTTATATTTTGGGGGATCTTTTTGATTTTTGGATTGGTGATGATGAAACTTCACCTTTAATCTCACAAGTCAAACAGTTGATTAAAAACCTGACAGAAAAGGGCATTGCTTGTTATTTCATTCATGGTAATCGAGATTTTCTCGTCGGGAAAAAATTTGCACAAGATTGTGGTTTAACGTTATTGCCTGACTATCATTGTGTTGATCTTTATGGTGTGAAAACCTTAATTTGTCATGGTGATACGTTATGTGTTGATGATGTGAAATATCAGCAATTTCGCCGAAAAGTGCATCAAAATTGGCGACAAAGGCTGTTTTTATGTTTGCCACTAAAAGTGCGGTTAAAAATTGCAGAGAAAATTCGCGCGAAGAGTAAACAAGATAAGCAATATAAGTCACTGGATATCATGGATGTGAATTTAGCATTTACGGCACAAACCGTAAAAGAATTTGGCGTTAATCGGTTAATTCACGGTCATACGCATCGAGAGGCCATTCATCAGGAAGAAACATACACGCGAATTGTGTTAGGCGATTGGCGAAAGGATTATGCCTCAATTTTGGAAGTGACAGAAAACGGTTATCGGTTTATTTAAACAAAAAGCACAGGATTAAACCTGTGCTTTTTTGTATTAAAATGCGCTGATTTTTAACCGCACTTTATTCTACCGTTACCGATTTCGCTAAGTTACGAGGTTGGTCCACGTCGGTTCCTTTAATTAATGCCACATGGTATGACAATAATTGCATTGGAACGGTGTAGAAAATTGGTGCAATAATTTCATTCACTTTTGGCATAGTGATGATTTTCATGCCTTCACTTGGTGTGAAGCCTGCTTCTTTATCAGCGAACACATAAAGCTGACCACCACGAGCACGTACCTCTTCAATGTTTGATTTCACTTTTTCAAGCAATTCATTGTTTGGTGCCACCACGATAACCGGCATATCCGCATCGATTAACGCTAATGGACCGTGTTTTAATTCACCAGCCGCATAAGCTTCAGCATGGATATAAGAAATTTCTTTTAATTTCAATGAAGCTTCCATTGCGATAGGGTAGAACTCACCACGACCTAGGAAAAGCGCATGATTTTTCTCGGCAAAGTCTTCAGCTAATACTTCGATGTCTTTGTCAAATGCAAGGGCTTTTTCAACTTCAGCCGGAAGTGATTGTAACGCTTTCACAATTTCTACTTCTTGTTCGCTTGAGATATTGCCTTTTACTTTGCCAATTGCAGTTACTAACATTAATAATGTAGCCAACTGAGTGGTAAATGCTTTGGTTGATGCCACACCGACTTCAACGCCTGCACGAGTCATGAATGCAAGATCCGATTCACGTACTAAAGATGAACTTGATACGTTACAGATTGTTAAGGCAGCCATGTAACCTTTTTCTTTTGCCAAACGAAGTGCTGCAAGGGTGTCCGCCGTTTCACCTGATTGAGAGATGGTCACTAACAAGCTATTTGGGCGGGTCACGAATTTGCGATAGCGGAATTCAGACGCGATTTCAACATCACAGCTCACGCCAGCAAGTGCTTCAAACCAGTAACGGGCCGTCATACCTGCATTATAAGAGGTACCACAAGCGACAATTTGAATGTGTTCAACTTTTTCTAAGATTTCTGACGCACCATTACCAATCGCATCCACAATCACGTTATTGTGAAGGATACGCCCTTCCATGGTGTTGATTAATGCATTTGGTTGCTCATAGATTTCTTTTTGCATGAAATGGCGGAATTTGCCTTTTTCTGCAGCATCGTTTTCAAGGTTAGATTCGTGTACTTCACGTTCTACTTTTTGGCCATTCGCATCGTAAATATCTACGGTACGACGTGTAATTTCTGCAATATCGCCTTCCTCTAAATAGATGAAACGACGCGTCACGCTTAATAATGCAAGTTGGTCAGATGCTAGGAAGTTTTCACCAATCCCTAAACCAATCACTAATGGGCTGCCTGAACGCGCAGCCACTAAATGTTCTGGATGCTCACGATCTAGTACAACCATACCGTATGCACCAGTAAGTTGTTTTACGGTTTTTTGGACAGCTTCAAGAAGATTTGAGGCTGTACGCATCTCCCAATTAACAAGGTGAGCAATTACTTCGGTATCAGTTTGAGAATTAAACACATAACCACGTGATTTAAGTAATTCACGTAATTCTTCGTGATTTTCGATAATGCCGTTATGGACGACAGCAAAGTTACCTGAAGTATGCGGGTGAGCATTGGCTTCAGACGGTTCACCATGAGTTGCCCAACGCGTGTGAGCAATCCCTGTACCACCGATTAATGGTTTTACTGCAACCGCTTCATCAAGGGCTTTTACTTTACCCAAGCAGCGCACGCGGTGTAATTCATGGTTTGGATCCACGACAGCAACACCTGCAGAGTCATAACCACGATACTCTAAGCGGTGTAAACCATTAATTAAAATTTCTGCTACATCACGTTGTGCTACCGCACCAACAATACCACACATAGTTTTTCCTTATTTACTAAAATTAAAAGTCTTATTTTTCTGACCGCACTTTATGCCACATCTACACAAATTACTTCTACGCCTTGCGCCATTATGGCTTCTTTGTCGGCCTGAGATAATTTGTTATCGGTAATCAGCACATCAATTTGCTGCCAGGTTAATTCCACATTTGGCATTTTTCTGCCAATTTTTTGTGATTCCACCATCACAATCACTTCACGAGACACTTCAGCCATCACTTGGCTTAGGCGAACCAACTCATTGAATGTCGTTGTACCACGTTCTAAATCAATGCCATCGGCACCAATAAATAATTGGTCAAAATCATAAGAACGTAGCACTTGCTCGGCAATATTGCCTTGGAAGGATTCAGAACGCGTGTCCCAAGTGCCTCCCGTCATTAAGAGCGTAGGTTCATTTTCGAGTGAACGTAATGCCGTGGCCACAGAAAGCGAATTCGTCATCACAACCAAGCCTTGCTTACGATTAAGTTGTTTAATCAGTGCGGCGGTTGTGCTGCCACTATCCACAATAATGCGATTGTGATCACGAATACGTTCTGCAGCCGCTTTAGCTAAGACTAACTTTCGTTGCGAAAGTTCATCATCTTGTTCTTCTTCGATGATTTCTTGTGGCATTAAAATTGCACCACCATATTTACGAAGAAGGAAACCATTACTTTCTAATGCAGTGAGATCTTTTCGAATCGTCACTTCAGAAGTGTCAAATAATTGTACTAGCTGTTCTACACTGATTTCACCTTGTTCTTGCAGCAGTTGCATGATGGTATGTCTGCGCTGTTGGGTATTTCGGTGTTGAATGTTTCGTTTCATTATTTATATCCCGCAATAAGTTTCGGTTCGGAATTATATCGGCAAAATAATGATTGTAAAGCTAAAATTTAGGCAACAAAAAACCCTGACAAAGCAGGGTTCAATTAAAATTCGTTTTAAGACCAATTATTTGATTGCGTCTTTTAATGCTTTACCAGATACGAATGCTGGAACTTTAGATGCTGCGATTTTGATTTCTGCACCAGTTTGTGGGTTACGGCCAGTACGTGCTGCACGTTTGTTTACTTTGAATGTACCGAAACCGATTAATTGAACAGGTTCACCTTTTTTAAGGCTACCAGTGATAGCTGCTAAAGTAGCTTCTAATGCAGCTTTAGCTTGTTTTTTGTTTAATTCAGCTGCACTTGCAATTGCATCGATTAAATCTGTTTTGTTCATAAATTTGTACCTTCTGTTAAATTAAAATTGACTCTATTCAAATAAGCGTAGCTTTTAACTGCTACGGCTTGGGCAAGTCTAATCGAACTTGGCAGGAAATAAAAGCCCGATTTGCAAAATTTGTGACAAATCTCACGTTATTGCTCAATTTTTATACCAATATTGGAGATTCCCTCCTGTTTGATCTCGTTTCGGAGGGATAAAATCAAGTCTACATCGCGTTTTTCACAGTCTTTGAGTAAGCGATAGATTTGCCATTGAAGGTCAAGTTCTTCTTCAATTTCTTCACGGCTTTTTAGTTCGCTCTCAGAAAGATCACGATTTTCTTGTGTCTCTAACAAAGAACAAACTGTACCTAACGAAATTTGGCTGATTTGAATCGCTTTTTCTAATGTTTCGCCTGCAATAATAGCATGCAATAATTCACCTAACGCTTCACAAGCATCGAGAGCGGGTACCACACCAAAGAAGTCGTAATCATTCACATCAGGAATAATCTCTTCGAGCTTCTCTAATTGGTTTTCGAAATTGATTTTCGCCCCTTTAACGGTTAGAAATTCCCACACTAAATTTAAAATGTTGTGATAGGTCTTTTCTGCTTGCTCCTGTTCAGTCATTTGACAAAACAGGGCAAAGTTCGGTGCCATGCGTTCGCATAAGCAAGCCATAAAGGTCAGATGTTGCCAGCTTTCAACATTTTCGAGGCGCTTGTGAATTGGATTTCGCATTTTTTTCTCGCTTATTTATGATAGGCTTTTGAGAACTCATGAATAGCATCCACAAAGATTTTTGGTGCACTTTCTGGCACATCTTGGTGGATTCCATGACCTAAGTTAAATACATGTCCGCTGCCTTGACCAAAATCAGCTAAAATTGACCGCACTTCTTGCTCAATACGCTCTGCTGGTGCATATAACACGCTTGGATCCATATTGCCTTGTAGTGCCACTTTATGGCCCACACGCGCTTTCGCATCAGCCAAATTAACTGTCCAGTCTAATCCGAGTGCATCACAACCTGTATTTGCCATGGCTTCTAACCATAAGCCGCCACCTTTAGTAAATAAAGTCACCGGTACTTTACGACCATCGTGTTCACGAATTAAACCATCGACGATTTTGTGCATATATTGCAGAGAGAAGTCTAAATATTCACGATGACCTAATACACCGCCCCAGGTATCAAACACCATGACCGCTTGTGCACCTGCTTTGATTTGTGCGTTTAGGTATAAAATCACGGAATCCGCCACTTTATCTAATAAAAGGTGTAGGGTTTGCGGTTCGGCATACATCATTTTTTTGATTTTATTGAAGGTTTTGCTGCTACCACCTTCAACCATATAAGTAGCCAGTGTCCACGGGCTACCAGAGAAACCAATCAGTGGCACTTCGCCTTTTAGTTCGCGACGAATTGTGCGCACCGCATTCATCACATATTGAAGTTCGCCTTCAGGGTCAGGAATCGGTAAATTTTCGACCGCACTTTTGTTTTCAATTGGATGAGCAAATTTCGGGCCTTCACCTGCACCAAAACTTAAGCCTAAGCCCATTGCATCAGGAATAGTTAAAATATCTGAGAACAAAATAGCCGCATCTAAAGCATAGCGACGAAGTGGCTGTAAGGTAACTTCACAAGCTAAATCTGCATTGCGGCAAAGAGACATAAAATCGCCTGCTTCTGCACGTGTTGCTTTATATTCAGGCAAATAGCGTCCTGCTTGGCGCATCATCCATACGGGGGTCATATCCACTGGTTCACGTAATAAGGCTTTTAAATAACGATCATTTTTTAATTCAGACATGGACTTTCCTTTATTTATTTTGTTCCGCTTTGCAAAGCTCAAGCGTAGCATTAATTAATTTGAGTGCGATAGTACCTGTTGGCGGTAATTCTGGCAAGGGGGCAGCGCTAGAAAACCATTGTGCATCATGCAGTTCTGTTTCTTGCAGTTGAATTTCTCCGCTGTCGTAATCAGCTAAAAAGCCCACCATTTGTGAATTAGGGAATGCCCAAGGTTGGCTACCGAAATAGCGGATGTTTTTAATACGAATGCCCGTTTCTTCAAAGACTTCACGACGAACGGCATCTTCGAAGGTTTCACCCACTTCTACAAAACCGGCTAGCGTGGTGTAAATACCTGCTTTGCCTGGCGTGTAATGGCGTTTATGGTTGGCTAATAAAATCTCTGTGCCACGGCGAACGGCGACAATAATCGAAGGGCAAATAACTGGGTAAGTACGATAGCCACAACTTGTGCATTGAACCGCTAGCTCATCGTGAGTTTGTTCCGCTTTTTGACCGCACTTTCCGCAGAATTGGTGGGTTTTCAAAAAATGATTGATTTCCACGCCTCGGCTTAATAAATGAAAATCTTCAGTCGGTAATGACAACAAACTCCGTAAGGAAAGGTATTCTCGTTCATCTTGATCATTTTCTGCCACAAGCCATAAAGGTTGTGATTTCCATTTCCCGAGCAACATCGCTTTTTGCGTCGTGAGGCCGAGTTCCTTTGCTGTTCCAAAAGGCAGATCATTTTCCTGCCAATAAAGCGTCGATCCTTTGGTGAGCAGCCAATATCCCTGATCTTCAGGCTGAATTGCATTCATATTTTTCTCTTTTTGTTTCAAAAGTGCGGTCATTATAAAAGGGATTTTTCGGAAAAACGAATTTAATTTCTGTGATAAAAATAGCTAGTCAGTTTTCGTTGTGCTACAGTAGTAACCTGTTTTTCTCTTTAAAATTAGGAATGACAAATGTCTTTTTTCTCTTTTGCTTTTTTAGAAAATGCGATGTCTTTTGAAGGTTATTTTAAATATATCGCCATTTTTGTCTCGTTAGGTGCATTGCTTGTGGTGACAAGCTTATATTTACGTCATCGGTTACAAACCAAATATCGCGATCTCAGTATTATCTTTCTTTTATTAATTATTTTCTTGCTCGGTGTGCAATATAAGCAATATGAGCAAAATGAAGTCTATGCAGCTGATATCTCTAGCGTGGTGACATTTTTAAATTCGGTGAAAGATAGTCAAAATTTACAGAAAGAAGATATTCGTACCAATAGCCGTACATTAATGAACGGCATGATTTTAAATATTCGGGATCAGTATTTCGAAGTCCATTTTAATAATGATTTTTCAGCGTATACCTTATCCCCAATTAACTTAGTAAACCCTAATGTTACTGTGATTGATAAGGAGGATAAATAATGGATGGCTACACATTATTAGGCTTGAAATTGGCCATGGGTATTATTGGACTGGTACTCCAAATTAACTTAATGGGAAAAGGTAACCTTGCACCGACTTCCGCGATGGATCAGGTACAAAACTATGTGCTAGGTGGCATTATTGGTGGTGTGATTTATAGCGATAGTATTGGGGTATTCCAGTTCTCTCTCGTGCTCGTGCTTTGGACATTATTGGTTTTTACCCTCCGTTTTATCAAAAATCATAACAAATTAGTTAAATCGTTGATTGATGGTAAACCTGTTTGGGTGATTTCAAACGGCAAGGTAAAAACTGCTGAATGTATGAAAAACAGTATTACTGCTAATGACCTCATGTTTAAGTTACGTGCTGCCGGTATTTATGAAATCAAAACGGTTAAACGTGCGGTATTTGAACAAAATGGACAACTTTCGATTATTCGATACGGTGATGATGATTTACGTTATCCATTAATTATTGATGGACAATTAGATGATGATGTTTTAGAAATTATTGATCGTGATGAAGAATGGGTTAAAGCTGAGTTAGAAAAACAGGACATGACGATTGAGCAAGTGTATATTGGCGAATACTTGAATGGTCAGTTAGTGGCACATGTATATGAAAACAAATAAAAGAGACCGCACCTTAAAAGTGCGGTCTTTTTTTCGCTCATTTTAACCGACAACAAAAGGTAAATAACCCGCTCGGATGGCAAAAGGAATTGAAGTAATAATCACCCCAAGCACCAATACAAGTACTAACAATGCTTTACCGCCCCACACTCTGTATGGTAAGTTAGGATGAATCGCACGTGCTTTCCAAACTAATGCTACCGGTAAAACCACTGCGTAGAACGCGAACATTTGACCAGCATAACCCAGAGCGAGAATAAAACCTTCCGGATAGAAAAGGGAGAAAAGCACTGGTGGAATAAAGGTCATTAAACCTAATGAAATACGCCCTGCATGAATATCAAAAGATTGTTTGAGTAAGTCTTCGATACATTCTAATAAACCTAATGCCACCCCTAAGAATGAAGTGACCAATGCTAAAGTGGAGAAGGTTTTTACCGCATTCGCAATAATTGGGCTTTGGGTGATTTCTAAGGTTGCTTTCACCAAGCCATTTAACGTGGCGTCTTCACGTAAAATTTGTAAAAACTCATTTTGGCTGAGTAAGCCATGTGTCGAAAGTTGCCATAAAAAGTAAGCAAATAACGTGATGCCAGAACCCACTAAAATCGCAATGCGTAAGGATTTCACATTACCGTCTAAGTATTTATTTAAACTTGGAATGGAACCGTGGAAACCAAATGCCGTGAAAAATACAGGGCTTGCAGAAATAATTAAAGCGTTATCAATTGGCATCGCCATTAAGTTATCAAATTTGATGTTCGGTAGCATTAACGCGAGCACTAAGATAAAAGCAGCAATCATCACAAAGAATAACACGCGATTGATTTTATCCACACTGTGTGTGCCGATGACAATAAAACTGCCGAAGAAAATGGTGAATACAAGCACCGCGATTTTGTTCATGGTGTCTTTATCGCCCATGGCTGGGAGTAAATCCATTAATAAGGAACCACCACCACTCACATAAGCAGCAATCAAGGCATATAAGAAGACAATTAAAACAGCAGTGGAAATAATTCGCCCTGCTTTACCAAAATATTGTGCAGCAAGTGTGCCGATCCCTGCATCACTGTCAGCGGTTTGATACAGTTCCACGAATAAAAGTGCAGTGAAAGTGAGCACAGCCCACAAGCCAATTAATAAGAAAACAGTTGCAGTTAAGCCAATCCCCGCAGAGGTGAGTGGCATTGCCAACATCCCTGCACCAATCATGGTTCCTGCAACAAGTAAGGTACTTCCCACAGTCTTGTTCATTTTATCTCCCTTAGGTTGTAATAATAAATTTACGATGATTGTATTTTAATCTTTACAGTGTGTAAAGTAGGGAAAACAAAATTCTTCTACAAAATGTACGGTAGAAATGACCGCACTTTCCCGATAAAATAGCCGGCAAATCAATTAAGACAAGAGACAATAGTAGGAGAGCGCTTATGATTTATAGTATGACAGCCTTTGCACGCCTTGAAATCAAGAAGGATTGGGGCGATGCAGTTTGGGAAATTCGTTCGGTTAATCAACGTTATTTGGAAAACTTTTTCCGCTTGCCAGAGCAATTCCGTGGCTTGGAAAATGCTTTGCGTGAGAAACTTCGTCAAAATCTCACTCGCGGTAAAATTGAATGTTCATTGCGTATTGATAGCAAAAAACAAGCGGCGGCTGAGCTCAATTTAAATAAAGAATTAGCGAATCAAGTTATCCAATCTTTACAATGGATTAAGGCACAGGCTGGTGAGGGCGAAATCAATTTAACGGATGTATTGCGTTATCCCGGCGTGGTGGAAGCGGCTGAACAAGATTTAGATGCCATCAGTCAAGATTTGTTGACAGCTTTTGATGAATTGTTGGTGGAATTTATTGCAATGCGTGGACGTGAAGGCGAAAAATTGCAAGCCATTATTCAACAACGTCTTGATGGCATCACGGTGGAGGCTGAAAAAGTGCGGTCACAAATGCCAGCGGTTTTACAATGGCAGCGTGAGCGTTTATTGCAACGTTTTGAAGAAGCGAAGATTCAACTTGATCCACAACGAGTCGAACAAGAAATGATTTTACTGGCGCAACGTGTGGACGTGGCGGAAGAATTAGATCGTCTGCAAATGCACGTGAAAGAAACCAATAATATCTTGAAAAAAGGCGGGGCAGTGGGCCGTAAACTGGATTTTATGATGCAAGAACTGAATCGTGAATCTAACACTTTGGCATCAAAATCCATTAATGCTGACATCACCGCTTCTGCCGTGGAATTAAAAGTATTAATCGAACAAATGCGTGAGCAAATTCAAAACCTTGAATAGGAAAAATCATGGCAACATTTATTTCATTAAACCACTATGATTTGGTGGAAGTGGCGGGCGTGGATGCAGAGAAATATCTGCAAGGCCAATTAACTTGTGATGTGGTGCATTTAGCAGCTGGCGCTTCAACGCTTACAGCGCATTGCGATCCTAAAGGCAAAATGAATTCCTTATTCCGCTTAATTAAGCTTTCAGCAGAGCAGTTTTTGATTTTAATGCCGAAAGCTTTATTAGCTCCACTCGATCATTTAAAAAAATATGCGGTGTTTTCAAAAGTGACTTTCCAAGTCTTGGATTGGCAAATTGTCGGCTTGATTGGTGAAAAGTGCGGTCGGATTCATGCGCAGATTGAATTAGATATTGATGAAAACCGTGCAATTTTGATCAATCCTACACCGTTAGATGTCACCTTTAATGGGGATGAAAAACAATGGCTTTGTGCGGATATTCAAGCGGGCTTACCAAGCTTGAGTGCGGAAACACAAAATGAATTTATCCCGCAGGCATTAAATTTACAAGCGATTGAACAAGCGATTTCTTTTACTAAAGGCTGTTATATCGGGCAAGAAACTGTCGCGCGAGCTAAATATCGTGGCGCCAATAAACGTGCGATGTATGTGCTTTCGGGGGAAACCACGGTTACACCGAAAATCGGTAGCGAAATAGAAATGCAGTTAGATACAGCTTGGCGTAAAACCGGTACGATCGTAAGTGCGGTCAATTTTGACGGCGTTTTATGGCTACAAGTGGTGATGAATAACGATTTAGAAGAAGGAACGCATTTCCGTTTACCTGAAGATGGAGCCGTTCTGAAAATTGAACCGTTACCTTATTCCATCAATAGCTAAAAAGCGATTTAGTCATTGATGCTTTATAAGCATCATTATGATGAGAAGAGGGAACCGCAATGTTCTCTCTTTTTTTATTTTTTTAAAATCCGCTATAATTCTGAAAAACTCACGAATTGAACACTATGACTTATTATCTAGGCATTATGTCTGGCACCAGCCTTGATGGGGTGGATATAGCCCTTACGGACATCCAATCTAATCAAACCAAATTAATTGCAGCAGATTTTACACCGATGCCGGCAAATTTACGCGAAAAAGTGACCGCACTTATTCAATCAGGCGAAACGTCGTTACAAGCATTGGGTGAACTCGATCATCAATTTGGCTTGCTTTATGCCGATTGCGTAAATGCCTTTTTACGTAAACTCCAGTTAAAGCCAGAGCAGATCGAAGCCATTGGCTGCCATGGCCAAACAGTGTGGCATTCCCCAAAAGGTCAATTTCCGTTTACCATGCAAATTGGTGATATGAATTTATTGGCCGCTAAAACAGGCATTACGGTCGTTGGTGATTTACGACGCAAAGATATGGCGTTTGGTGGACAAGGGGCGCCTTTGGTACCCGCTTTTCATCAAGCGGTATTTTTTGATCTTCATTGGACAACGGTGGTGCTGAATATTGGCGGTATTAGCAATGTATCGTTATTGGTACCCGAACAGCCTGTCATTGGCTTTGATACGGGAACGGGTAATACCTTGCTTGACCAATGGATCGAAAAACATCAAGGCAAAGCTTACGACAAAAATGGTGAATGGGCGGCTTCAGGTCAAGTGAATCCAGATTTGTTAGCGGCATTATTAGATGAAGATTTCTTTCAACTGCCACCACCGAAAAGCACGGGGCGTGAATTATTTAATTTGGCTTGGCTAGAGAATAAAATTCAAAAAATAGTAGGCAAAACGAGCGCACTTTTACCACAAGATGTGCAAGCCACTTTGGCAGAATTTACCGTGCAAAGTATTGTTTTAGCCCTTAATAATATTCAGACGACATTACCATGCAGATTACTTGTTTGTGGCGGAGGTGCTAAAAATCAGGCGATCATGAATGGTTTAAAACAGGCATTACCAAATTGGTGTATTCAACTGACGACTGAATTAGGACTTGATATCGATTATGTGGAAGCGGCAGCTTTTGCTTGGTTGGCTTATCGTCGTATGCATAATTTACCCGCTAATTTGCCGAGTGTGACGGGCGCCACAAGTGCGGTCAGTTTAGGGGCGATTTTTCCAAAGGAATAGACCATGGCAGAGAATTTATTACAAACCCTTTCAACTTTAATTACTGAACAACGAAATCCCAATTCCATGCATGTAGATAGCTTATCTGCATTGGAAATTGTGCAGTTAATGAATGATGAAGATAAGCAAGTGCCTTTGGCAATTGAAAAATGTTTACCTCAAATTGCCCAAGCGGTCGAATGTATTGTTGCTGCATTTCAACAAGGTGGTCGATTAGTCTATATCGGCGCAGGGACCAGTGGTCGATTAGGCGTACTCGATGCTTCTGAATGCCCGCCAACATTTGGTGTTTCACCTGAAATGGTGAAAGGTATTATCGCCGGTGGTGAACGAGCATTACGTCATCCAATTGAAGGGGCGGAAGACAGTAAAGAACAAGCCGTGGTTGACTTACAAACAATTCAATTTTCCTCAAAAGATGTGTTGGTGGGTATTGCTGCAAGTGGCCGAACCCCTTATGTGATCGGTGCATTGGAATATGCGAAAAGTTTAGGTTCAGTGACGGTTTCGATTACAAGTAATCCGAATTCAGCGATGGCGAATATTGTGGATATTGTCATTGATACGGTAGTGGGGCCAGAAGTACTGACGGGTTCGAGCCGTTTAAAATCAGGTACGGCACAAAAATTAGTACTGAATATGCTGACTACGGCTTCTATGATCTTAATGGGTAAATGCTATCAAAACTTAATGGTGGATGTTCAGGCAAGTAATGAAAAACTGAAAGCTCGTGCCATTCGTATCGTGATGCAAGCCACGGATTGCGATAAGGCTCTCGCAGAAGAGACATTAAAGCAAGCTGATCAAAATGCGAAATTAGCGATTATGATGATTCTGAGTGGATTAGAGCGTGTTCAAGCAGAGACTTTATTAGAAAAACATCAGGGCAAGTTACAACTTGCATTGAAATAAGCAAAAATAAAACGCTAGGTATTAAACCTAGCGTTTTTTATTATTTAATAGTTTGCTTAATTAGCAATCTTGTTTGCCGTAAGCATCTTGACGAAGGATTTGACGAACGCCTTCATCAAATTGTGCTAAAACGTGATCCGCGTCTTTTGGATCTTTACCGCGAGCATCAAGATAGAACTTGATTTTCGGCTCAGTACCAGATGGACGAACGATTAAACGACTGCCGTTTTCTAATACGAATACAAGGATGTCGCTTTGACGATCAGTTTTAGTATGGTCGATGAATTGTGCCACTTTAACACCACCTACTTCTGCTGGAGGCGTGTTACGAAGTGCGGCCATTAATTTACCAATTTCAGATAAATCGCTTACACGAATAGAAATTTGACCACTTACATAAGCACCGAATTCTTGTGTGAAGTCATTGGCGTAATCCGCTAAGGTTTTACCTTGTGCTTTTAAGTGACGCACTAAATCTAAGAATACAATCGCCGCTGAAATACCATCTTTATCGCGTACTTTATCAGGGTCAACTAAGTAACCAAGCGCTTCTTCGAAACCGAATAATAAGCCTTGAACTTTACCGATGTATTTGAAACCGGTTAAGGTTTCTTCTGATTGGAAGCCGTATTTTTTCGCAATTTCAGCAAGCGCTGGAGAAGATACTAAAGAACACGCTAATACGCCTTTCTCACCTTTGGCATGGTATTGTTTGGCTAAATACCAACCTAAGAAACAACCTACTACGTTACCGTGTAAAGGTTTCCAGTTACCTTGTGCATCTGGAACAGCCACTGCTAAGCGGTCTGCATCTGGGTCATTGGCAATAATGAATTCTGCATTGTGTTCTTTTGCCACTTTAATGGCTAAATCTAATGCACCTTTTTCTTCCGGGTTAGGGAAGTTTACCGTTGGGAATGTGCCATCTGGCCATACTTGTTCTGCCACGATATGAGGTTGTGGAAGACCTGCTTTGGTTAAGGTTTTGCTTAATACTTCATAGCCTACACCATGCATTGCGGTATAAACGTAGTTAATATCTGCTTTAGGTTCTTTAGCAAGAGAAGCGGTTTTTTCGATATAAGCGTTAACCACTTCATCATCTAACACCACATAATCTTGGCTACGTAGTAAATCTTTTACATTGCCCGCTGCGACTTTATCGATCAAGGCTGCGATATCTTTGTCAGCAGGAGAAACGATTTGACCACCGCCGTTCGCTTTACCTAAGTAAACTTTATAACCGTTATCTTCCGGAGGGTTGTGGCTCGCAGTCACCATGACACCCGCAGTGGTATCAAAATATTGGATTGCGTAAGCTAATACTGGAGTGGGTAATTTACGTGGAAGTAAATAAGCATTCACGCCTGCGCCCGCCATGATTTCAGCGGTATCACGAGCGAAAACATCAGAGTTTTTACGACCATCGTAACCAATCACGATAGATGGCTGTTTGTCGTAATCTTTTAAATAATCCGCTAAACCACCGGCAGCTTGCGCCACTAAAACACGGTTCATCCCCATAGGGCCTGCTTGTAATGGTCCGCGAAGCCCAGCAGTACCAAATTGTAAACGGCCGCTAAAGCGAGTTTGTAATTCAGATTGTGCTTTTTCATCACCATTTTTCGCCGCCGTTAAAAGTGCGGTTAATTCTGCGTGAGTTTCTGCATCAGGATCTTGATTTAACCAGTTTTGTGCAATATCAAAAAGCGTTGTCATGATGTTTTCTCCTTGTAAAAAGTAATTCTGGATAGACTAACGGAAAATGGATCGGATTAAAATGACTATTTTTCTTTTTTCCTGAAAAGATAAGCTTTTTTTGATCGCAATCGTTTTCTAATAAAATAAAAACAGCGTAAAATATTCACGCTGTTAAATGATTTTAGATTATGAAATTTAAAATTTATTTGCTGAAATCCACTAAAGCATCACGAGTAATATCTGTGATATTCTTATTGCT
>CAJMPC010000007.1:0-23656 GCA_905215245.1 uncultured bacterium
ACTAAGCCTTGTTGATTATCTTGCTCTATCTCTTTTAAGCGAGAAAAATACAGGGCTTTATTTAACTCATCACGTTTTTTATCTTCTTTTGCTTTAACAGAACGCAACAAGGGATAAAAACAAATCAATGCCACCACTAAAGTGAGCACAATAATACTTAATGCAAAATTCATTATTTATCCTTTTCTTTGAGTAAAGCCGATAAACGTGCATTCTCTTCATCATCTAAAATCGCGTCAGAATTGACCGCACTTGGGCTTTTTGATTTACGTTTAAATATAAATAAAATGCCAATCAACACTAACAAAATTGGGGCAATCCATAATACGATTGTTGACGTCGTCATTGGTGGATCATAAGTCACAAAATTGCCATAACGTTGAATCATATAATCGACAACTTCATGTCGATTTTTGCCTTCTTGCAATAATTCAAACACTTTGCCACGCATATCTACCGCAATGGTTGCATTCGAATCGGCAATATTGTTATTTTGACATTGTGGACAACGTAATTCTTGTGTTAATTGATGATAGTCCTTTTCTTGCTCTGGTGAAGCAAAATTCAATGCATCAATGGAAGCTGTCGCCGAGATACTCACAAAAAGTGCGGTTAAAAAAAGCCATGATTTTTTCATTATGGTTTCTCCGCGAGTTTGTCATAAATCGGTTTTAAGGTCTCATTCCAAACGCGTTCATTCACATCACCCGCTAAGCGATAATGAATCACACCTTTACCATCAACGATAAATGTTTCCGGTGCGCCATAAACACCCAAATCTAATGCAAAAGAACCTTTTTCATCTTTAAGCACAAGACTATAAGGATTGCCTAAATCTTTTAGCCATTTTACAGCTTTTGGTGATTCATCTTTATAGTCGATACCAATGATTGTTACGCCTTGTTTAGCCAATTGATTCAAGTATTGATGCTCGGCATAACAAGTTGGACACCAAGTTGCCCACACATTTAATAGAATCGGTTTGCCTTGTTGGAAAATTTCATTACCGTAGGTTTTATTTTCCAATAAATCCGTTAATGTTTTCTGTGGCACTGGTTTTCCCACAAGCGCAGATTCTAACGCTTTTGGATCATCACCTTGCGCATTGCGTCCTAACTGAACTAAAAAAGCTGCCGCCACGGCAAGAAAAACAATAAGTGGGATAAGTAGTTTTTTATTCATAACACTATCAATTTCACATCTATTTCTAGAGGCAATACGCCTCTTATTACAATTAAGACTGTTTAACTAATCGACTAAAACGATAACGACGGTCAAACATACAGAGCAAGCCACCTAATGCCATAAACAATCCGCCAATCCAAATCCAACGGATAAATGGTTTATAGTAAAGGCGTAGCGCCCATGAGTTATCATCTATCTTTTCGCCCAAAGCAACATACAGATCGCGAGTAAAGCCCCAATTAATTGCCGCTTCCGTCATTGGCATTTTACTGACGGTATAAAAACGTTTTTCAGCAAATAATGTTGCTTCTGGTTTACCCGCTTTTGAAATGTCGATTTGTGCTTTACCGCCCATATAGTTAGGTCCATTTGCATCACTCACGCCGGCGAACTTGAAGTCATAATTAGCAATCTGTACCGTATCACCCACAGCCATTCGCACATCACGTTCTACACTGAAGTTTTGGCTAAAGGCAATTCCCCAAACGGTCATCGCTACACCAAGGTGAGCTAAAATCATCCCCCAATGGGAACGAGAAAGTTTAGTAATACCTTTAAAGAAAGATTCGCGGTGTGTTGCACGTTGTTTCATTTCATAGAGACTCAGTAACACAATAATGACGGACATCATGGTACCAAGCACAGCACTGACGGTGAGTTTATTTTGTAGGAAATACGGTAAAGCAAAACCTGCAATCGCCATCACAATGGCACTCACAACAACCGGTGTACGAATTTCAGAGAACTGATCGCGACGCCATTTTACTAACGGTCCAATACCCAGTAATAAGGCAAACGGAGTCATAATAATCAAGAACATTTGATCAAAGAATGGCGCACCGATCGAAATAGAGCCCAAACCTAATTGTTTGTGAACTAATGGCAATAACGTCCCTAAGAACACCACACAAAGTGCGGTCATTAATAGGATGTTATTTAATAACAATAAGGTTTCGCGAGAATAGCGTTCGGCATTATCACGCGAACGAATTTGGTTGCCTTTGTAAGCGTACAAGGTTAAAGAACCACCAATTACCACAACCAAATAAGCAAGAATATATAAACCTCGTGTAGGATCTGAAGCAAAGGCATGCACTGACACTAAGATACCGGAACGAACTAAGAACGTACCCAGTAAGCAAAGTGAGAAAGCAAGGATTGCTAAAAGCACAGTCCAAGCTTTAAAAGAGCCACGTTTTTCAGTCACCGATAAAGAGTGGATTAATGCGGTTCCTGCAAGCCAAGGCATTAAAGAGGAGTTTTCTACAGGATCCCAGAACCACCAACCACCCCAGCCTAGCTCATAATAGGCCCACCAAGAACCAAGCACGATCCCAAGTGTTAAAAAGACCCAAGCTGCCATCGTCCAAGGGCGAGACCATCTTGCCCAAGCAGAGTCTAATTTGCCCGTCATTAATGAGGCAATCGCAAAGGCAAAAGCCACAGAAAAACCAACATATCCCATATAAAGCAATGGAGGATGGAAAATTAAGCCTACATCTTGCAACATCGGGTTGAGTTCTCTGCCATCTACTGGGAAATCAGGGAATGTACGGGTAAATGGATTTGAGGTAAATAAAACGAAGAGTAAAAAGCCGATGCTAATAATCCCCATAATACCTAACACACGAGCTACGGCTTCTTGTGGCAAGTGTTTGCTAAATAAGGCTACGGCTGCGCCCCAAAGTGTTAATAACCAAATCCAAAGTAATAATGAGCCCTCATGTGAACCCCAAACGGCAGATAAACGATAATAAATCGGTAAGCTACTGTTAGAGTTATTCACCACATATTGCACACTAAAATCATTGACAGCAAAGAGGTAGAACAATGCAGCAAACGCAATGGTTAAAGTAAAAAATAAACCATAAGTCATTGGACGAGCCAATGACATAAGTTGAGAATGACCTTTTTCAGCCCCCCATAATGGGAAAATAGCTAAAAAGAATGAAACGGCAAGGCTTAAAGCAAGCGCATAATTTCCTAATTCAGCAATCATTAGCGACCTTCTTGCGATTTTTGCTGGGTTTCTTTATAACGACGATCGGCTTCGCTCTCGCCTTTTAATTCTGCCCCCATTGGTTTATGCATTTTCTGCATTTTCTCACCTAATTCTGGCGGCACATAGTTTTCATCATGCTTAGCAAGCACTTCTGTTGCTTCTAATAAGGTTGGTTCTTTTAGTACACCTTGCGCGACGATACCTTGCCCTTCACGGAAAAGATCCGGCAGAATACCTTCGTACTCTACCGTAATTGATGGACCAATATCATTCACATCAAAGCGAACTTTGAGACTTTTCGGATCTCGACTAACAGAACCTTCGACTACCATGCCACCAACACGAATACGTTGGCCCACTTCAGGTTTTTGATCAGGATTTCCATCTTTCCCTTCTACGACTTCCGAAGGTGTATAAAACAAATCAATATTTTGGCGAAGCGCATAAAGCACCAAACCTGTTGCAATCGAAATACCTAAAATCACAAAGATGATGATCGAAAGTCTTGATTTACGTCTTGGATTCATAGGGTATTTCCTTTATTTGCTTGATTTAAACGGGCTTCACGTTGTTGCTCGCGTAACACTTCTTTTAACACCGCTTTACGCCCCTTGACGCTTTGTATCGCCAAAATGATCATTGCCACAAGGCTAATGCCGTAGGAAAGCCACACATAAAAACCGTAGCCTCCCATATTGATAAAATCACTCCAACTTTGGAAAAACATTTTCCGCTCCCTAAAATAAAAATGAAAAACTATTTTAGCTTACTTGCTAACTCTTTTACCCATGGACGTTTGCTGTCTTCTTTTAGCAATTCAACGCGATAACGTACGAGCGTAAACCAAATGGATAAAAATAAAAATCCAAAAATACATAAAATCAGTGGAATTAACATCGGCGTTGCAATAGACGGTTTTTCAAACTTCGTGATACTTGCCCCTTGATGTAAAGTATTCCACCACTCTACGGAAAAGTGAATGATTGGTAAATTCACTACGCCAACAATACACAAGATGCCCGCTGATTTTGCGCCCACTGCACGATCAGAAAATGCAGAGTAAAGGGCTAATACACCGATATATAAGAAGAAAAGAATCAGTTCAGCGGTTAAACGTGCATCCCACACCCACCAGGTTCCCCACATTGGTTTACCCCAAATTGCGCCTGTTACCAAGGCAACAAAGGTAAACATTGCACCGATCGGTGCCATGGCTATCATTGAAAGATGAGCGGCTTTAATTTGCCAAACTAATGCAATAATGGCAGCTACGGCCATCGAACCATACACCCCCATTGACCAAATTGCTGCCGGCACATGCACATACATAATTCGGAAACTATTGCCTTGCTGATAATCAGCCGGTGCGTAAGCTAAGCCCCACACGATGCCAACAGCCAATAATAAAACCGCAATCACACCAAAAAATGGACTTAATTTGCCACATAAATGATATTGGGTTTCATGTTTTGCGTAAGGATGTAACCACTTCCACATAAAAGATCCTTAATTCCAAAAAATAAAAAACAGTTAAAAATCTGACCGCACTTTCACCGCAATAGTGATTAATTATCTAAACTAATTCGTAGTGCCGCTGCAATAGCGAAAGGCGATAAAGTTATCGCGCCAGCCAAAATTGCACCTAAAATAGCAAGCTGTCCACCATAAGGGAGATTTAACGTAGCGGCATCTAAAATTGCTGAGGCAAAAATTAAAACCGGAATAAATAATGGTACCACAAGTAAACTCAGCAATACGCCACCTTTACGCAACCCCACCGTTAATGCCACACCAATTGCACCAATGCAGCTTAAAATCGGCGTGCCCACTAAGAGTGTAAGCACCAGTGCCCACCAAATATTCACTTCCAATGAAAGCAATAAAGCGGCAATCGGAGAAAGTAGAATCAACGGCAAACCCGTTAACAACCAGTGTGCAACGACTTTTGCAAGTGCCGTTAATGCTAAAGGTTGAGCCGTAAGCATCAATTGTTCTAAAGAACCATCAATAAAGTCATCTCGGAATAAGCGCTCAAAAGACAGCAACGCAGAAAGCAATGCCGCCACCCAAGCAACTCCAGGTGCGATGCGAGAAAGTAACTTAGGATCCGGCCCAATAACTAATGGAAATAGCGTGATGACAATCAAAAAGAACCAAAGCGGATTTAAAATTTCCGCTTGCTTACGGGTCGCAATCTTCAGCTCTCGCTTTATAATCTGTAAAAATATCATAAAAATCTAAGGGTTATATTTATAATCAGCAAGATTGATTTTCTTCAATAGGCTACTTGGTACTTCCTGATGGCTCGTTAAAATCACCATTCCATCTTTTTTAGCATGATTTTCAAAAAGTGCGGTCAAAACTTCAACCCCTTTTTTGTCTATTGCTGTAAAAGGTTCATCCAAAATCCAAAGTGGTGCTTCCGATATCCATAGTCTCGCCAAGGCAATGCGCTTTTGCTGACCCGCTGAAAGTTGAGCTGCCGGCAAATCTTCACGTCCAAGTAAACCTACTGTTTCCAACACATCCCATAAAATATCGGTGCCTTGTTGGCTTTGACTAATCTGCTGATAAAATTTTAAATTTTCCCATGCCGTTAATTCAGGTTTCACACCAGAATGATGGCCGAGATAAAGTAGCTGATGATGGTATTCTTCGCGTTGTTTTGTAATCTCTTCTGAATTCCACCGCACTTTACCTTCTACAGGTTGTGCAAGGCCGGCTAAAATCCGCAATAAACTTGTTTTACCGATACCATTGTGCCCTTCAATTTGCACGAAATCACCGCTTTGAAATTGCAGTGAAAGATCAGTGAACAACACGCGATCGCCCCGTTGGCACGCTAATTGTTCTAATTGAAGTTGATGAGCAGGAAACATAGTCTCAGCCTTAAAAATAAAATCTTGTGAAAAATCAGCGGGTATTCTACCACAAGGGGAAATTTTGACGAGATTTTAAGGGCTAAAAGGCATAACTATTTAGGCGTAGATCGGTGTATTTATTGATTTAAAACAAACTAAATTTTCCTAGCTTTTTCATCGGATAATCAAATAATTAAAAGATTTGATGATCTAAATCAAATTTTCTGTTACTATTTAGTTACTTTTTGATGTTGTTTTATCAAAAACATTACCTTAACTTCATTTAAAAAAGGAACATATTATGTCTTATACTCTACCTGAATTAGGCTACGCTTATGATGCGTTAGAACCACATTTTGATGCACAAACAATGGAAATTCACCACTCTAAACACCACCAAGCATATGTAAATAATGCAAATGCAGTGTTAGAAACTTTACCCGCTGAATTTTCTGAAATGTGTGCAGGCCAATTAATCAGCCAATTAGATAAAATCCCAGCTGAAAAACGTACTGCATTACGTAACAACGCAGGCGGTCATGCAAACCACAGCTTATTCTGGAAATCATTGAAAAAAGGCACTACTTTACAAGGTGATTTAAAAGCAGCTATCGAACGTGATTTCGGTTCTGTAGAAAACTTCAAAGCTGAATTTGAAAAAGCAGCAGCGACTCGTTTTGGTTCTGGTTGGGCATGGTTAGTGATTAACCAAGGTAAATTATCTGTTGTGTCTACCGCAAACCAAGATTCTCCATTAATGGGTAAAGAAATCGCAGGTTGTGAAGGTTTCCCACTTTTAGGTTTAGATGTTTGGGAACACGCTTACTACTTGAAATTCCAAAACCGTCGTCCAGACTACATCAAAGAATTCTGGAACGTAGTGAACTGGGATTTCGTGGCAGAGCGTTTAGCTAAAAAATTAGCAAACTGCGGATGTTCAGCTAAATAATAGCTTCTCAAAATATATAAAAAATCGCCTATTTTTAGGCGATTTTTTTATTGGTTAAATCCAACGTCTGACTTTTTTCTTATAAGCTAAATAAGACTCACCAAACTTCTTCTCTAGCCAGTATTCTTCAGGTTTTATTTGCCATTGTGTGATGAGATAAATAAACAGAAAAACACCTAAAAAACTGACCGCACTTTGCAAATAAACTGCCCATGCTACTAACAAGCCAGCTAGGCTTAAATACATAGGGTTACGACTAAAACGATAGATACCATTTACCACAAATACATTACTTTTTTCTAAGTGAATTGGATTGATATTCGCTTTACTCTTATAGAATTGCCAAAGGCTGAAAAAAGCAACAAAGAAAGAAACCAATACGATCAAATAAGCAAAAAGCACATTGGTTGATAATGGATAAAGATTGGGCAAATATGCCATAATAAGTGCACACCCAATAAAAATTATGGGTGGCGGCACGATAGGTTTCTGAATCATAAGATCAAAAATCCAATAAAAAAGCCCGAGCAATTCGGGCTAAATTAAAATATTACAGATTATTTAATTTCATCTGCGCCATTTGTTTTTCTAACGGATTACCGCTTTTTTGTGCATTCTCAAAGCTTGCTTTAGCACCATTCACATCGCCTTTTGCGACTTGAATATCACCCGCTAAAAGATCTTTACGTGCACTAAAGCCTTGGCTTTTCACTTGATTTAGACTTGCTAATGCTGCATCAAATTGACCTTGTTGGAATTGCGCGGCAGACAAACGAAGTGCCGCAAGAGACGTTAAGATATCATCTTGTGATTGAGCAATCGCTTGTTTCAAGCTGTTTTCAGCTGATGCGTAATCTTGTTTTGCTACAAAACCTTTTGCTTCATCTAATAAACTAAATACTGCATAGCTGGTTTTATCATGTGCTTTCACAAATTCAGCCACTTTAGCTTGCTGTGCTGCTGCATCTTTGTTTGCTGTATAAACTAAGGCATCATATTCAGCAGACGCTTGCATGATTTGATTGGCTTGATAAGACTGCCAATAGCGCCAGCCCAACATCCCGCCTACACCAAGAATAAAAGCGGCAATAATGGTTTTGCCATTGTCTTTCCACCACTCTTTTAACTGGTTCAGTTCTTGTTCTTCTTCAATGGTATATGCCATTTTCCTATCCTTCTAAAATTAAAATTGGGCTTTCACGTGTTCAATTAAATTGTCCACATCAATGGTTTTCTGCTCTGCTGCGCCAAGTAAGTGTTTTACCACAACTTGATTATTTTGCACTTCACTTTCGCCAAGTACAAGGGCTAGAGTCGCACCAGACTTATCTGCGCGTTTAAATTGTTTTTTAAAGTTACCGCCACTACAATGCAACATTGTACTTAAGTGCGGTAATTCTGAGCGAAGTTTTTCCGCTAGTTGGAATGCGGCTAATGTTGTGCCTTCACCTTGATAAACAACGTAAATATCTACCGCACTTTTTACTGGAATCGATTTATTCACTTCTTGAACGAGTAGCACTAAACGCTCTAAGCCCATTGCAAAACCGACACCACTGGTTGCGTGGCCACCAAGTTGTTCAACTAAGCCGTCATAGCGTCCACCACCACATACAGTACCTTGCGCACCTAATGCTGATGTCACCCATTCAAATACAGTTTTATTATAATAATCTAAACCACGCACCAATTTTGGATTAATTTCATATTGAATGCCCACCGCATCTAATAGACCGCATAACTGTGCAAAATGCTCGCGACTTTCATCATCTAAATAATCCAATAATTTTGGCGCGCCGTCCAATACATCTTGTAATGCTTGATTTTTAGTATCCAAAATACGTAATGGATTTTTTACAAGACGTTCTTTCTCTTCGTCACTCATTAAATCTTGGTGATTTTCTAAGAAGGCCACCAATGCAGAACGATAGTTTGCACGTGCTTCTAATGAACCAATCGAATTTAATTGAAGTGAAACATGTTGATCAATACCTAAGGCTTTCCACAGACGTGCTGTTAAAATAATTAACTCTGCATCAATTTCAGGGGTTGCGATACCAAATACTTCGACACCCGCTTGATGGAATTGACGGTAACGACCTTTTTGTGGACGTTCATGACGGAACATTGGTCCCATATACCATAAACGTTGTTCATTGTTGTAAATCCAACCGTGTTCAATCGCAGCACGCACGCATCCTGCCGTACCTTCTGGACGAAGTGTTAATTGTTCATCATTATCCCAGAATGTGTACATTTCTTTTGAGACAACATCTGTGACTTCACCGATTGCACGAGCAAATAATGGTGTACTTTCCACGATTGGCATACGCACTTCTGAATAGCCGTAGCTGCTTAAAATTTGGCGAACCTGCCCTTCAATCCATTGCCAAAGTGGAGATTCAGTTGGGGAGCAGTCGTTCATCCCACGAATTGCTTGAATATTTTTTGCCACGAGTTTTCCTTAAATAATTCGATTTTTTGGATCTTGTTGTGCAACTTTGGCACGAATTTTTGCCTCTAATTGGTCAATAATTGCGTCGTTATCAAAACGTTCTTTTTGACGCTCGCCATCTAAATAATAGCCACTTTTCTTATTACCACCGGTAACACCTAGGTCTGACACTAATGCTTCACCCGGGCCATTTACCACACAACCAATAATAGACACATCCATTGGGGTGATAATATCTTCTAAACGTTGTTCCAGTGCATTCACCGTGCCGATCACATCAAACTCTTGACGAGAGCAGGTTGGGCAAGCAATAAAGTTAATCCCGCGAGAACGAATACGTAACGATTTCAAAATATCAAAACCAACTTTGATTTCTTCTACAGGATCGGCGGCTAAAGAGACACGCAAGGTATCACCAATACCTTCCGCTAACAACATACCTAAACCAATTGCAGATTTCACTGCTCCTGCACGTGCACCGCCCGCTTCCGTAATGCCTAAATGCAATGGTTGTTTAATGGCTTTTGCCAATAAACGGTAAGATTCCACTGCAAGGAAGACATCGGATGCTTTTACGCTCACTTTAAATTGATCAAAGTTTAAACGATCCAAGATCTCAACATGGCGTAAGGCTGATTCTAATAAGGCTTCTGGTGTTGGCTCGCCAAATTTCTCTTGAATATCTTTTTCTAATGAACCTGCATTGACACCAATACGAATCGGGATATTTTTATCGCGTGCGCAATCAACTACTGCTCGAATACGATCTTCACGACCGATATTGCCTGGATTAATACGTAAGCAATCCACCCCATACTCAGCCACTTTTAATGCGATACGATAGTCAAAATGAATATCCGCCACTAATGGCACATTCACTTGCTGTTTAATGATTTTAAAGGCTTCGGCGGCATCCATGGTAGGTACAGAAACACGCACGATATCTGCGCCGACGCGTTCCAACGATTTAATCTGTGCAACGGTCGCCTCAACATCAGTTGTGCGAGTATTTGTCATGGATTGTACGGCAATTGGTGCATCACCACCGATTGGTACATTGCCCACATAAATTTTTGTCGATTCACGACGCTTGATAGTAGGTTTTACTGCTGACATTCTTTCGTAAATTATTCGTTAAGGTTTTGGTAATTTAAATTTAGCCACACGGCCATCAACGGTAAGCGGATACGCCTCGCCTTTATAAGTAATACGAACGTTACCCGGCGCACCAATAATCAATGCATAGTCATTACCATTAAAGGTTAAGACTTCGCCTTGTTTATATTCTTTTTGCGCTAAAACTTTACGATTTTGGTCTTTCACACTAATCCAGCTTGAATTTTTGGTAATCTCAATAATGAGATCGCCTTTCGCTGTGGTTGGTGCTTCAGAAATAGCGGGGTTTTCAACCGCACTTTGTGTATCTGGTACGGTTGGCTCTGTTGTTGGTTCTGTGTTAGGTAACGTTTGTTCCACAACAGATGCTTGAGCTTGTTCAACAGTAGGTGCTGAAGTTGCTGAGGTTGAAACTTCTGCGTTTACTGTTTGAGCTTGATTTTCTTGAGTCTTTGAAACCACAGATTCAACAGCGGCATTATTTATTGCTTCCGCTACCGGCGCAGTTTCATTATTTGACGTAGCAGGCTGGCTATTTACCGCGACTGTTTTTTCTTTTTCAACGTAGGTTTGCACTAAATTATCACGTTCTTCGTTTGATTTTTGATAATTTTGCCACCACCATAAGCCTGTCATTCCAACTGCCGCGAGTAAGATAATGGTTGTAAGTGTGCCGACCCAGCGACTATGAGAAGAGTATTGGTTTACTGAACGCGTCGCACGTGTATTTTTACTTAAATCATTTTTATGTGCTTCACCAAAAGTTAAATGAGCCCATTCAGCATCAGGAATACGTAAAAATTTCGCATAGCTGCGAACGTAACCTCTCAAAAAGGTTGAAGGTACATTTTTTTGGACAAATTCATTATTTTCTAATTTGTCCAAAATACTTGGGCGTAAAGAAATTGCCTTTGCTGCATCTTCTAAAGATAGATTTAATGCTTCGCGAGCTTGACGAAGTTTATCCCCAAAGGAGATTTCAGTTGTTTCGGTTTGTTCGACGATTGTATTCATAGGTATCAAAATAGAGAAATAGAAATAAAAAACTAAATACCAAATTTTAAAGTCGAAAGGGGCTTTTGGCAATGATTATTTGAGCGTGCGGAGCTTTTCCGCTCTAGAAGGATCAACTTGGCACAATTTCTCCAACGCTTGTTGATAAACGTCGGTTTGTTTTCCAGCAAAAGCACAAAGCGCCATGTTTTCGTAAGTATCGGCTTGATGATAATAATTCGGCGCAGCGAGTGCCGCATTAAATTGTGAATAAGCTTGTTCAAACTCACCTTGCCCACATAGAAATGCACCAAAGTTGTTATACACATCGCCTTGCTTATCGTCTAACTTAATCGCCTGTAAATAAGCTTGCTTCGCTTTTTCCGTATCGCCTTGTAATTGATAAAAATGCGCAAGTGCCGAGTGCACAAGATAATAGCGGTCATCATGTTCAAAGGCTTTATCTAAATTAAGTTTTGCTTGAACAAAATCATTTTGTTGAAGATAGCCTAATGCCAGTTCAACGCGAGCTTTTGCGGCTTGTTGTTTATTAAAGTCAACGGAAGACTGAGAGACACAAGCCGAAAAAACAAAAGGAAAAATGACCGCACTTAGAATGTTAATTGGGATTAATTTCATCTTATCACTCCTCTCTCTTATCACTCTTCTCTAGGACATTTTTCCTTTACAAGTATTGCTATATTTAGCTTAGTTAACCACTTTTACGTCAATACCTTCACCAAACTTACGTTTCATTGCTGTACGTTTAGTTCGGTCGATCACATCCCCCGCCAACTGACCACAAGCGGCATCAATATCATCACCACGAGTTTTGCGTACAATCACCGTAAAGCCATATTCCATTAAGGTTTTTTGGAAACGATCGACACGGCTATTTGAGCTTTTACCATAAGGCGCTTCTGGGAACGGGTTCCATGGGATCAAGTTAATTTTACATGGCGTATTTTTTAACACTTGAGCTAATTGATGCGCATGCTCTGTGCCATCATTCACGTGATCTAATAACACATATTCAATAGTCACTTTACCATGGTTAGCATTCGATACTTCTAAGTATCTGTGTACCGAATCCATCAACATTTTGATGTTATATTTTTTATTGATCGGCATAATTTCATCACGCAATTCATCGTTCGGTGCATGAAGTGAAATCGCTAAGGCTACATCAATCTTATCACGTAACATATCGAGCGCAGGCACGACACCGGATGTGGATAAAGTCACGCGTCGTTTAGATAACCCATAAGCAAAATCATCAAGCATAATTTCCATCGCAGGTACAACATTAGCTACATTTAACAACGGTTCACCCATGCCCATCATCACCACATTGGTAATCGGACGAACACCCGTCACACCAAAATTACCGATAATTTTTGATGCGCGCCAAACCTGACCGATAATTTCAGACACTGTTAAATTACGGTTAAAGCCTTGCTGTGCTGTTGAACAGAAGGTACAAGCTAAGGCACAGCCTACTTGAGAAGAGACACAAAGTGTTGCGCGATCCGCCTCAGGAATATAGACCGTTTCAACTTGCTGTTCACCTACCTGCATCGCCCATTTAATAGTGCCATCCGCAGAGCGTTGCTCAACCGCCACTTCTGGCGCTTTAATTTCAGCGACCGCTTTTAATTTTTCTCGTAATTTTTTATTAATATTGGTCATATTGTCGAAGTTATCTTCGCCAAAATGATAAATCCATTTCACTAATTGATCCGCACGAAATGGTTTCTCGCCTAATTCAGCAAAAAACTCACGCATCTGCTGACGCGTTAAATCCATTAAGTTAATCTTTTTTGTATTCGTTTCGGATGAAAGGGGTTGTTCTAACATAAAGCCTCGTTATTACACATTACGGCGATGATGCTACTCAGAATTGAGCAACAAAAAATTCGCATATTAAAAATGAGCCGAGATTTTACAGATTTACCGACGGATAAGCTAGCAGATTTGAAAAACAAAGAAAATTTTGACCGCACTTCTTTGCGATCGCTATCGCAAAAATCAAAAAAACAAAAGAAAAAAGTGCGGTTAAAAAACTTTAAATTTTTTCTCTTTCACACATCCCAAACCCTTACAAAAACTGATAGAATACTAGCTTTGTTTTATTCTCTAAGTTGGCTATATTAAAAGATATGTTAAAAAAAGTTCTTTCTGTATTGTGTTTAGTGCCAGCAATGGCAACGGCACAATCTTATGTCGTGTATGATTTCACCCATGATCGCGTGCTCGAAAGTAGCTCACCGAATCATGTTCAACCTATTGCTTCCGTCACCAAGTTAATGACTGCAAATGTGTTTCTTGAAAATAATCGAAATGCAAATTGTACTGCATCGATTACTGACGACGATTACGATTACATTAAAGGCACACATACAAAATTACCAAAATACACGCCGATTTCTTGTAATGAATTATTAAAAGCGATGCTTGTCCATTCTGATAACTATGCTGCTCATGCCCTTTCTCGCTCTGCGGGCATGAGTCGTTTGCAATTTATTCAAAAAATGAATGAGAAAGCGAGAGAATTAGGTATGCGCTCTACCCGCTTTTCAGATAGCTCAGGTTTATCCGATAGCAACATTTCAAGTGCAATGGATTTAGTTAAGCTAGCCAAATACTCACTCAATAAAGCACAAATCAAAAATCTTTCTAATATGCCAAGTGCTTTCATTCAAGCAGGCGGACATAGCGTTTTTGTTAAAAACACCAATAAATTAGTGCGTGAAGAAGTATTTGATGCAGCAATTAATAAAACCGGTTACATTCGCGAATCTGGCTATAATTTAGTCTTTGTGAATAAAAATCCGTGTAATCGCACTACCATTGGGGTGATTAGTTTAAATAACCATTCATCTGCGTTTCGTACTAACTTTACCAAAGGAAAATTGGAACAATACGGTTGTATCGCAGGGCGTAGCATGCACAACTTTACCGTTGATGAAGCCCAATATGAAGAAGGCTATGATGAAGCGGGTATGGAGCGCCTGATCCAACAAGTTGGTGGTTAATCATTTCAAAAAAGAGCGGTCAATTTTTCACAAAATTTTCCGCTTTTTAATTTTAATCACCTATCGATTTGATAATTATTTTCATTTAAAAGCCTTATAAAAAATGATATTATTCTGCAGAATGCTAATTCATCATTATTTTTAAGGAGATCTCATGAAGCATTTATTTAAAAGCCTATCTGTTATCGCTCTAGGTTTGGCTGCTTTACAAGCCGAAGCGAAATTTAAAGTGGTAACCACATTTACTGTTATTCAGGATATCGCACAAAATGTTGCGGGCGATGCCGCGACGGTGGAATCTATCACCAAACCTGGTGCAGAAATTCACGAGTATGAACCGACCCCTAAAGATATTGTAAAAGCTCAATCTGCTGATTTAATTTTATGGAACGGATTAAATTTAGAGCGTTGGTTTGAGCGTTTCTTCCAAAATATCAAAGACAAGCCAGCCGTTGTAGTAACCGAAGGCATCACGCCACTTTCTATTTATGAAGGCCCTTATAAAGATGCGCCTAACCCACACGCTTGGATGTCGCCATCTAATGCGTTGATTTACGTAGAAAATATTAAAAATGCATTAGTTAAATACGATCCGCAAAATGCTGATACTTATCAAAAAAATGCAGCGGCGTATGCAGAAAAAATCAAACAGCTCGATAAACCTTTACGTGAAAAACTCGCACAAATTCCTGCCGACCAACGTTGGTTAGTCACCAGTGAAGGTGCCTTTAGTTATTTAGCGAAAGATTACGATCTCAAAGAAGGCTATTTATGGCCAATTAACGCTGAACAACAAGGTACGCCTCAACAAGTGCGTAAACTTATCGATTTAGTGAAAAAAAATCACATTCCAGTGGTATTTAGTGAAAGTACTGTGTCAGCCAAACCTGCTCAACAGGTAGCAAAAGAAAGTGGAGCCAAATACGGTGGTGTGCTTTATGTCGATTCCCTTTCTGCTGCTGATGGCCCTGTACCGACTTATATCGATTTGCTCAATGTCACTGTATCCACCATCGTGAAAGGATTTGAAAAATAATGACCGCACTTTCCGCTTCTATTTCCGTTAATGATGTAACTGTGCGTTACAACAACGGGCACACTGCAATTTATGATGTTTCTTTCGAATTACAGGGGGGAACCATCTGTGCCCTTGTCGGCGTAAATGGAAGCGGAAAATCAACGCTATTCAAAAGCATCATGGGATTAATCAAACCACAACAAGGCAACATAACGATTTGTGGTTTGCCAATTAATCGAGCATTGAAACAAAATTTGGTCGCCTATGTGCCGCAAGCGGAAGAAGTCGATTGGCAATTTCCAGTCTCCGTTTATGATGTTGTCATGATGGGACGCTACGGCTATATGAATTTCCTACGCATTCCAAAGGCTGAAGACAAACAAAAAGTGCTCGAAGCGATGCAACGAGTAAACATCGAGCATTTAGCTGAACGACAAATCGGCGAGCTTTCTGGTGGACAGAAAAAACGCGTATTTTTGGCTCGAGCATTAGCACAACAAAGTAAGATTATCTTACTCGATGAGCCTTTTACGGGTGTGGATGTTAAAACTGAAAATGCCATTGTGGAACTCCTTCGCCAATTACGTGCTGAAGGCCATTTAATTTTAGTTTCTACCCACAACTTAGGCTCTGTACCAGACTTCTGTGACCAAGTGGTGATGATTAATCGTACTGTGATTGCTGCTGGTAAAACAGAAGATACATTTAATCAGCATAATTTGGAAAAAGTCTTTGGTGGTGTATTACGACACATCAAATTATTGGGTGAAGATCTGCATAATGATGAAGATAAACGTGCTGTCACCGTGCTTACGGATGATGAACGTCCTGTTGTCTTCTATGGTGAAACCAAAAATGATCCGCCTGCAACGGCTGTAAAATCCTGTCGTCTGCCTCCGTCTGACAAGGAATAAGTCATGCTTGAATATTTGCTAGAACCTTTCTCCTATGAATATATGCAAAAAGCCATGTGGATAAGTGCCGCAGTCGGTGGCATTTGTGCCTTTCTTTCTGCCTATTTAATGTTGAAAGGTTGGTCATTAATTGGTGATGCGCTTTCTCATTCCGTAGTTCCGGGTGTGGCAATTGCTTATGCCTTTTCACTCCCCTATGCTTTAGGTGCTTTTTTTGCCGGCATTTTGGCCGCACTTTCCATTTTATGGATCAAATCCATTTCTAAACTCAAAGAAGATGCCGTTATCGGCTTTATTTTCGGTACCTTTTTTGCCTTGGGATTGTTGATTATTTCCCTTAATCCAACCTCAATAAATGTGCAAAATATTATTCTCGGTAATATCCTCGGGATTGCTGATGAAGATATTTATCAAGTAGCCATTATTATGTTGATTTGCTTGGTCTTATTGCTTATTTTTTGGAAGGATCTGTTACTGATTTTCTTTGATGAAACGCAAGCAATTACAGTTGGACTTTCACCACTGTTTTACAAAGTTCTCTTTTTTACACTCTTGAGTGCTTGTGTCGTTGCGGCATTGCAAACTGTCGGGGCGATTTTAGTGATTGCGATGGTAATCACGCCAGGCGCAACTGCCTATTTACTCACAGATAAATTCAAAACTCTTATCAAAATTGCCGTAGCATTAGGCGCAATCACTGGTTTTGTCGGTGTCTATTTAAGCTATTATCTGGATGGCACAACAGGTGGTGTCATCGTGACATTGCAAACCTTGTTATTTTTATTGGCTTTCCTCTTCTCACCAAAATACGGATTAATTACCCAAAAACGACGTAAGGTGGTGGATTATGACTGAGATGTTCGCCATTTTTGTTGAGCCATTTCAATTTGCCTTTATGCAAAATGCGTTACTCACGGCATTAGTGGTTGCCGTTATCTGTGCGCTACTCTCTTGCTATTTGGTGTTGAAAGGATGGTCATTGATGGGGGATGCCATTTCTCATGCCGTCCTACCTGGTATTGTTTTAGCTTTTTTAGCCGGTATTCCATTAGTGATTGGTGCATTTGTCTCTGGTATTGCCTGTGCTTTAGGGGTGGGTTATTTAAAAGAAAACAGCCGTATCAAAGAAGATACCGCGATGGGAATTGTATTTTCGGGTATGTTTGCCATTGGGTTGGTGCTGTTCACTAAAATCCAAACCTCACAACATCTTACACATATCTTATTCGGAAACGTATTGGGTGTAAGCAGACAAGAGCTAATTCAAACGGCTATCATCGCCTTGATCATTTTTATTTTACTTGGATTAAAGCGTCGTGATTTTCTACTTTATTGCTTTGATTCTAGCCATGCTCGCGTTGCGGGTCTCTCGCCTAAATTATTGCATTATGGCTTGCTCACATTACTCGCGCTCACTATTGTGAGTACGATGCAAGTCGTTGGGGTTATTTTGGTCGTAGCGATGCTAATTGCACCTGGCATCACTGCTCTCACACTGACGAATCGCTTCGATAAAATGCTCCTTATCGCGATTATCAGCGCTGTAACTGCAAGTCTATTAGGCGTGCTACTTAGCTATCATTTTGATGCCTCCACTGGTGCATGCATTATTTTATTACAAGCGGCATTTTTCTTACTTGCCCTGATTTATAGCAAAATAAAAGTGCGGTTAAATTTCTAAATAAAAAAGCTAACAGAGATGTTAGCTTTTTTATTTAGAATTGAGTTTCAACAATATCAGTGCTTCATAATGCGCTGTATGCGGAAACATATCAAATAATTGAATTTGAGTAAGTTTATAATTGGTTAGATGCTGCAAATCTTTTCCCATGGAAATCGCGTTGCAACTAGAATAAAGAATAAAGTGCGGTTGCATTTCATTGAGAAATTCTGCGAGTTCCTTTCCGATGCCTCGACGCGGTGGGTTGACGATCACCAAATCGGGTTTATTTGCATCTTGTGTTAAAGCAAAATTAGCCGCATCCAAAGATTGGAATTTAACGTTGTTTAGCCCTAACACCTGAGCGGATTGAGTCGCCGCTTGAATAGCAGATGTGGAAATTTCAATCCCCGTCAATTCCACTTCTTGTTGATGTTTATCCTGTAAAGCTTTAGCGCAATGAAGTCCAAAACCTCCAACGCCACAAAAGAGATCCCAAAGTTTAGTAATCGGCAAATCTTGCACCCAATCTTGTGCCGTTGCATATAGCCCTTGTGCTACCAGTGGATTCGTTTGGAAGAAACCTTGAGGGCGAATAAACAACGGAATACCGTTAAAGCTTTCTGATAAAGTATGTTGGTCAGTCAAAAAGATTTCTTTCTCACCTTCTAAGATCGCCGCATGTTGAGGTTGGATATTCACGCTCACCACTTCAAGTTGTGGTAATTTTTCCAATAAGCCTGCAAATTCACGTTGAATTAACGGCAATTTAGTTTCTGAACGCAATACAAAACGCAACATCAATTTTTTTGTATGTTGGCTTTCTGTAAGCAGAATGTATTTCAGCTCACCTTTTTGTTTAGCCACGTTATAAGGGACTAAACCAGCACGCCCAATAAAATCTTTTAGAATCGGAAAGAGTTCAGCAAAGCGTTGTGGATAAAGCGGACAATCACATAAATCCACCGCACTTTGTGGTTCAGTCGGGTCTTGTAAAATACCTAAAATGGGACGTTCCACCGCGCCACTTACCACCATTTTCGCTTTATTACGAAAGGTAGACTCGGAGGAATAAAAAGGCGGATGCCAAATTAAATTATCACAATCTAATTTGGCAAGTTGTTGTTTTAGATGCTCTTCTTTCTTGGCGAGTTGCTGTTCATAAGGCATTTCAAGCCATTGACAAGAACGGCAATTGCCTTTTTGATAATGATAGCAATCAATCATTTAGAAGCAAGCCACTCTTGTTGAAGTGCGGTCAGTTTTTGATGATTTTCAATCCAACGCGAAGTTTTTGTGAGTTCTGACCAATCAAAGGATTTTTGTTTAAAGAGCGATTTCAAGCGAGCTTGGCGTGCTGCAAAATGCTCTGTGGTTTCCTCTAACTTCAGATTATCAAGCACTTGGATGACACCTTCACGTTCATTGCAAAGCAATAATAAGTCACAACCAGCATTCAAGGCTTTTTCACTACGAGCCACAAAATCACCCATAAAACCTGCGCCCTTCATGCCTAAATCATCAGAGAAAATCGCCCCTTGGAATCCCAACTGTTTACGCAAAATCTCTTTTAACCAATAACTCGAACCGCTTGCTGGCTGGCTATCACATTGTGTATAAATCACGTGAGCCGGCATAATCGCATCAAGCTTACTCTGTTGAATTAATTGCTGGAATGGCAAAATATCATGATTAAAAATCACTTCTTTTGCTCGCTCATCATAAGGGGTTTCAAGATGAGAATCTGCTAAAACATGACCGTGTCCTGGGAAGTGTTTTCCTGTTGTTGCCATGCCTGCTTGGTGCATACCATCAATAAAAGCAGCCGCCAAATTGACCGCACTTTTTACATCACAGCCAAAACTACGATCGCCAATCGCACGACATTCGTGACCTAAATCCAACACGGGAGCAAAACTCAAATCAATATCTAACGCCACCATTTCAGCCGCCATTTGCCAGCCCGCTTCTTTTGCTATTTGCTGTTGCTGAGTTGAGTCCTTAACTAATGCCGCAAAAGCCTGCATCGCAGGGAGCTGAGTGAAACCCTCACGGAAACGTTGCACGCGCCCACCTTCTTGATCAACCGTGATCAATAAAGGCTTTTTCACTCGCTGACGAATGGATTTAATTAGCGCTTGAACTTGCTGACGATCATAAAAATTGCGGGTAAATAAAATCAAACCGGCAACTAAAGGATGTTCCAGTAATTCAACTTCTTCTTGTTTGAGCTCATGACCTTCAAGGTCAATTAATAGTGTGGACATAAACTATTGTAAATAAAGACGATAATTAGTACTTTCTGTGCTTGGTTTTGGTAGTTCAAACACTTTCTTCTCTTGTGGTTGCAATAAAATATTGCCTGATTGGCTTTCTTGCTGATTCGGCCAAACTTGCGTTACACCTTGTGTGTTATACCAATAAAGGTGGTAAAGCACATTGAGTTGTTGTGTAGTTTTATTTTTTAAGGCTGCGGTATTATCCGACAAATCAACATCTAAAGCCGGTGCTAAATTTGCCGCCATATTTAAAATTGGCTTATTGGTTCCCACAATATTTGGTGCGGATGAACAAGCCGTCAAAAATAATACCGTTGCTGTAATGAGGATCTTTTTCATTATTTCGCCAACATTCTACCTAAAGGTTCACCACCAACAAGATGCATATGAATATGGAATACTTCTTGTCCACCATGTTTATTACAATTCACAATTAAACGGTAACCGTCTTCGGCAATGCCTTCTTCTTTAGCAATTTTAGCCGCGACAGTAAATAAGCGACCCAAGGTAACTTCATCTTGTTCTGTCACATCATTAACCGTTGGAATCACTTTATTTGGGATAATCAAAATATGGGTTTTCGCTTGCGGTGAAATATCTCGGAATGCGGTCACTAATTCATCTTGATAAACAATATTGGCAGGGATTTCTTTGCGAATAATTTTGCTGAAAATCGTTTCTTGAGCCATAGTCTTCTCCTTGTTTTATATAAAAAAGTGCGGTCAAAATTTACCGCACTTTGCTTTTATTTTCCATCAGAAATTGATGATGAATGACATTTCAATCGGCTTAGTGAGCCGCACCTTCTTCTGAATCATCTTGATTAATAAAGCTGGTATTAATCTCGATTTGTGCTTTTTCACGCAATGCTTGCATTAACTGTCCTTGTAATTCACCTTGACGCGCACGAACAAGTTGAGTGCTAAATTTCGCTAATTCTTGCTCATTTAAAGTAGGTTCTTCTACACGTTCAAGGGCAACCACAACCACATCACCTTTGCTGTTACGAGCAACTTGATAAGCCGCTTTGCCATCTTGTGGTTTTGCAATAGCAAATACACCTTCATAAAGCACCGGATCTTTATTATCCACTAACGTAAAGGTTTGTGGCTCACCAAAACTAATACCTGCTGGAACTTTAGCAGGATTCGCAGATAGTTCTTTAACTGCTTGTTCTGCTTTTTCAGCTAATACTTTATCGGCTTTTTCACGTTTTAAGAACTGCTCAATCGTTGATTTCGCTTCATCAAGGCTTTGTAAACCTTCAGCTTTATGATCCACGACACGCACCACAACAAATTCATTTTCACCCACAGTTAATGGCTCAGAATTTGCGCCGCCGTTTGCAATATCTGATTCAAAAATGGCAGAAGTCACATTTGGGAAATTTAATGCCGCAGGGACATTATTTTTACCGAAATAATCTGTTTCTTCCACTTTCACGCCTGCTGCTTCTGCTACCGCAGCTAAAGAATCACTGCTTTCTGCTGCTTTTTCACGAACCGCTTTTTCTACTGTTTGGAAGCGGCTTTCTGCTAAGTTTTTACGCACAGTCTCTGCGATTTGTTCTTTCACTTCTTCTAAAGTACGTTCTTTACGATCTTGCACTAAAATAATATGGTAAGCCCCATCCACATTAACCGGTGTGCTGTATTGACCTACATTTAATAATAATGCTGCATCTTCAAAGTTTTTCGGTAATTCGTTGTCTTTTACCCAACCTAATTCACCGCCTTGAGCACCAGAAAGTTTATCTAGGGATTTTGTTTTTGCTAACTCAGCAAAATCAGCGCCTTTTTGCAGTTCTTGATAAACCGCATCCGCTTCTTTCTCAGTTGATAATTGAATATGTGCTAATTTTTGGCTAATGAATTGCGCTTTATTTTCTTGATAATATTGCGCAATTTGTGTTTCAGTTACTGGTTGTAATTTACCTAATGTATTTGCCGAAACGCTAATATATTGCACTTTCGCTTGTTCAGGTTGAACAAGTGATTTCGCATTCGCATCGTAATACGCTTTAATTTCTTCGTCCGTCACTTTTTGTTTTGCAATTTCATCGGCTAATGGAAGAGTTGCAAGACGAGCGATACGTTTTTGGAAAAAGGTTTGTGCACTATCTTTTACTTGAGCTGGCACAACAAATTCACTATCTGCCAAACCGTTTTGCATTTGTTCAAGTGTTAATGCATTACGTAAAA
This sequence comes from uncultured bacterium, assembly GCA_905215245.1. Lineage (GTDB taxonomy): Bacteria > Pseudomonadota > Gammaproteobacteria > Enterobacterales > Pasteurellaceae > Haemophilus_D. The sequence continues at coordinate 22,669 of CAJMPC010000007.1, forward strand.
TAGCCGCATAAGTATCAGATGTTAAACCATTTTGAGTCAATAATTGTTGATAGCGCGCGTTATCAAATTTACCGTTAGATTGTAAGTTAGGATCGCTTACAATCGCACGTTTGATCATCTCATCACTTACACCTAATTTTAATTCTTTCGCATATTGACGGATTAATTCTTGATCCACCAAACGTTGAATTAAATTTTGACGAAGTGCGGTCACAAATTCCACAGAGTCAGTTTTCGCTAGGAAGCTCTCGCCTTCTTGTTGAGCTCGCGCTTCAAACTCTTGGTTATAACGATTTAAGAAATCTTGTTGAGAGATTGTCTCGCCATTTACTTTTGCCGCAAAACTATCATTGCTGCTATACAGATAACCTGACATCCCACCAATCAAAAATGAAACTGGAATTAAAGCAAAGATCGCTTTTCCGATAAAGCTATGGGCGATGCCATGCATTTTTTCAATTAACATTCAATTATTACCCTTTTAAAAAAGACAAAGTTCGTAAGATTATAATCTAAAAGGCGAAAATTCGCACTTAAAAAACACCATGTTCGTGTAGGATTTTCACAGCCATGACTAATAACACTAACCCGCCAAAAATCTCTGCTTTGCTTTTGAATTTTTTCCCTAAAAAATGACCGCTCTTTACTCCAATAAAAGAGATGGCAAAGGTTGTTAAACCTATGATGAAGACAGCCAATAAAATGTCCACGCAGAGAAAAGCAAAAGAAACACCGACGGCTAATGCATCAATACTCATTGCCACGCCAAGTGTTAGCAAGTGTTTTAAACTAATCAATGAGAGAGCGGGTTCATCATCTGAGCTAAGTCCTTCTCGAATCATATTCACACTGATGAACGCAAGCAAAACAAAGGCAATCCAGTGGTCCCAATTTTGAATCATCTGACTAAATTGCAGCCCAACAACATAACCGATTGCCGGCATAATGCCTTGAAATAACCCAAAGCAACATGCGATAGCTAATGCTT
>CAJMPC010000008.1:0-23486 GCA_905215245.1 uncultured bacterium
TGATGCGATCGAGATTGTGCTTTTGCGCATGATGAAGGGCATAGCGCAGACTGGCCAATGTTTTTCCGCCGCCTGTTGGCACTGTGAGTGTATAAATGCCTTGAGAATCAGCCGCTTTTTTTAAGCAGTCGTCTGAAATTCGACGGCGGATTTCGTCAATGGGATAACGGTTTTCAAAAACTGCTAATTTGCCTTCCAATTTATCAATTGCTGATTGCCAATCAGGTTTTTCTATCAAGCGGCGAACGTCTTTTTGCACTTCCCGTTCAAAATCCGAGCTGTTGATACGGTCGGCATCAATCAGGCAACTGAATAGAAAGCGAGTCAGGCAACCAAGATAAAATTCTTTGATTTTATTATTAGTTGTTTGTTCGGAGAGAATTGGTTTCACTGCATTCAGCAGACTACGAATCAGATTTTCCCCTACCAATTCATGCGCTTTTTGCTCAACGGCTTCATCGGCATTCTGCTCGCATTCCGCCAAATGTGTCAATTCATCCTCTTTTTCAAATCGCTTTTTCCAAATGGCATTACCTTCGCCGTTCAAACAGTCAATTAAGCCTTCGCCGTGGTGTGAGGCAATGCATAAACCCAGCATTTGTCCGAACAATTCGCCGATGCCCTGCTCTGCACCAAATTTTCTCAATTCGCGGTAAACCCATTGTGCACCGGCGGTGGAATGATCCACTTTACTGCCGTTCGGCGTACTTTCTTCATCATCCAAGTCAGGATTGAACAAACCCGTTTCATCGTGGATATATTTTTGGAATTTGCGGGAGTATTTACCGAAATCATGCATGAGTCCAAGTAATTCCCCAGCTGATTCTAAATTTAGTTTTTGAGCGAATACTTTGGCAAGAACTGCAGTCTCTTTTAAATGAGCTTGAACAGATTGGATTTGTCCATCTGATTTTCGGAGATGGGCAATATAAGGATCTTTCAACACTATTATCCCATTGTTAAATATAAAATTATGAGATAGTGTACGCCTTTTTATTATGGCTTCAATATGTTCATGAAATATATATTAAATTTGTGATCTATATCTCAAAATTTATTTTTGGAATAAAAAAAGCCCTTTCAAAAAGGTGAAAGGGCAAAATATTTGGAGTCATACTATGAGTTGTTGAATTAACAAATCAGGTATGGAATGTATTATAGTGCATTTGTTAACAAATGCAACAATTTTTTAACAAATTAATTATGTGGATTGCGCGTGTTGGTGTTGACCAAGTTACGCATTAGCAACGCATAATCAAGTTGGATGTCTTGTGGTACATCTAAAAAGACAAAGTGACCATCGCCGAGTGCGGCTTCCACATTTTCGTTTTTGCGATTAAGCATTTTTTCAATCTTAAAGACGATGTTGCCTTGTGGGGTCATCATTTCTACTTCATCACCAAGCAAGAATTTGTTTTTCACCGCTATTTCAGCCATACCTTGTTCATTACGTTTACCGGTAAATTCACCGACAAATTGTTGGCGTTCAGAGATAGAGTAGCCGTATTCGTAATTTTGGTATTCATCGTGCGTATGACGACGTAAGAAACCTTCGGTATAACCACGATGCGCAAGGGATTCCAACGTATCCATTAAGCTTTCATCAAATGGTTTGCCCGCAGCTGCATCATCAATGGCTTTGCGGTAAACTTGTGCGGTTCTTGCGCAGTAATAGAATGATTTAGTACGGCCTTCGATTTTTAAAGAATGCACACCAAGTGCGGTCAATTTTTCTACGTGTTGTACTGCACGCAGATCTTTTGAGTTCATAAAGTAAGTGCCGTGCTCATCTTCAAACGCGGTCATTTGCTCATCTGGCTTTTGTGATTCGGTGTAAAGGAAGACTTTATCCGTTACTGCACCTTCGCCTAAAGTTGGCGCCACATTTTTCACTTCGATTTGTTGAGCAGGATCGATTTTTGGCACGATGTTGCCCACTTCATCCGTAGTGCCTTCTTCCATTTTATATTCCCAACGGCAAGCATTCGTGCAAGTACCTTGGTTTGGGTCACGTTTGTTGATATAGCCAGAAAGTAAGCAACGGCCAGAATACGCCATGCACAACGCACCGTGTACGAAAATTTCGAGTTCGATATCTGGAACGTGTTGGCGAATTTCAGCGATCTCTTCAATGGATAATTCGCGCGATAAAATCACACGCGTTAACCCCATTTGTTTCCAGAATTTTACCGTTGCCCAGTTTACCGCATTCGCTTGTACAGAAAGGTGAATATCAATATCTGGGAAGTTTTCACGCACCAACATGATTAAGCCTGGGTCAGACATAATTAAGGCATCAGGGCCCATGTCGATCACAGGTTGTAAATCTTTGATAAAGGTTTTGAGTTTGGAGTTGTGCGGTGCAATGTTTACGACCACATAGAATTTTTTGCCAAGCGCATGGGCTTCATCGATCCCGATTTTTAAATTGGCATGATTAAATTCATTGTTACGTACACGTAAGCTGTAACGTGGTTGGCCTGCATAAACGGCATCCGCGCCATACGCGAAGGCGTAACGCATGTTTTTAAGGGAGCCCGCAGGGGAGAGTAATTCAGGTTTAAATGGGGTTGTCATAATATTCTCTTGTCTGATTTCAAGTCAGTAGCTTGCTTTTGGCAAGCCGTATTAAAGGCCTGTATTTTAGGCGGATTTAGGGATTTGTAAAGTAAAAGTGCGGTTGGTTTTTCGATTGTTTTTTAGGCTAGAAATAAAAAAGGCGAACCATTCGTTCGCCTTATCAAAATTGTATTTAATTAAATCGCCCAACCGCCAGCATAGAATGCGACAAGGACAATGGCGATGATAATCGTGCCGATGTTGAGTTTTTTCACATCACCACTCACGATTCGGCCAATCACTAATGCCGCAAAGCCAAGCATGATACCGGTTACGATGTTTGCAGTTAGCACGATGAATACCGCGCAAACTAATCCGCTCATTGCGCCCACGAAATCATCGAAGTCTAATTTGCTTACATTGCTTAGCATTAATAAGCCTACATACATTAACGCCGGTGCAGTTGCATAACCAGGCACTAAGAATGCAAGTGGTTGGAAGAATAACATTAATAAGAATAATACGCCGACGATGATAGCGGTGATACCCGTTTTACCGCCTGCGGCTGTCCCTGCTGCTGATTCGATATAAACGGCGGCTGGAGCAGTACCGAATAAGCCTGAGAATAAGCTACTTACAGAGTCAGAGGTTAAGGCTTTACCGCCGTTGATGATTTGTCCGTCTTTATCTAATAAGTCCGCTTGTCCTGCAACGGCACGAATAGTACCTGTTGCATCAAATACGGCAGTCATCACTAACGCAAAGACAATGGGTAAAATGGCAGGTTGTAATGCACCTTGTAAATCTAATTGTAAGAAAAGTGAGTTTTCACCAAAGGTTGGCATTTTGAAGATTTGGCCATTGAATGTGACGTTTGGATCGAAGATTAAACCTACGATAGTAATCGCGATGATGACCCATAAAATCCCGCCTTTCACTTTCATTTTTTCTAAGCCGATAATGAATGCAAGGCCAATTAAAGACATCATCACAGGGAACGAAGTGAAATCACCTAATTTAACCGGTAAACCCGCTTTGTTGCCGACCACTAAGCCTACGCCATTTGCGGCGATTAAAAGTAAGAATAAGCCGATCCCGATCCCCGCACCGTGTGCAATGCTTGACGGTAGATTACGTAAAATCCATGAACGAATACCTGTTGCAGAAATTAAGGTGAACACCAAACCCATGAGGAATACGGCACCTAATGCCACAGGAATAGAAACACCTTGCCCAATGACTAAGCTAAATGCAGTGAAAGCAGTTAGTGAAATGGCACAGCCAATCGCCATTGGCGCATTTGCCCAAAAGCCGATTAAAATCGAACCAAGACCTGCTACTAAACAGGTTGCGATAAACACTGATTCAGCCGGAAAGCCTGCATCACCAAGCATTTTAGGCACAACAATCACGGAATACACCATGGCTAAGAAGGTGGTTAAACCCGCGATGATTTCTTGACGAACCGTTGAACCGCGTTTGCTGAGTTCAAAGGTTTTTTCTAAACTTGACATAAAGTCCCCTAGGTTAATAATCAAAAAAAGACGTGCTATTTTATAGCAAATTATTTAAAAGTAAACGTTTGCGCAATCGTTTTTTTTGTCAGGCTGACGGGAAAGTGCGGTCAGTTTTGAGGATGTTTTTCGCATGTTTTTTTATCGACTAAAAACTGCTATACTCTGAAAGTTTTTAACGTAATCAAAAAAAGGAAAAACAATGGCTGATTTTAATCAAATTTTAACGCCAGGCGATGTAGATGCCGGCATTATCAATGTGGTAAATGAAATTCCAGAAGGTAGCTGCCACAAAATCGAATGGAACCGTAAAGTTGCGGCATTCCAATTAGACCGTGTTGAGCCAGCGATCTTCGCAAAACCAACTAACTATGGTTTCATTCCACAAACTTTAGACGAAGATGGCGATGAGTTAGACGTTTTATTATTAACTCGTCAACCACTTGCAACTGGTGTATTCCTTGAAGCAAAAGTTATCGGTGTAATGAAATTCGTCGATGATGGCGAAGTGGACGATAAAATCGTTTGTGTGCCAGCAGATGACCGCGATACCGGCAATGCATACAACAGCCTTGCAGATGTGCCAGCGCAATTAATCAAACAAATTGAATTCCACTTCAATAACTACAAAGCATTGAAAAAACCAGGTTCAACGAAAGTGACTCACTGGGGCGATGTAGAAGAAGCGAAAGAAGTGATTCGTGAATCAATCAAACGTTGGAATGAACGTTAATTTTTCATGTTAATGAATTGAAAAGGCATCACGTTGATGCCTTTTGTTTTTATAGATGAATATAAAGTATTATTAAAATGAGCTGCATACACTCCTAGAATCAGAATGTTTTTAATCGTACTTGTAATGAGTATCAAAGAGGAAGTAAGTAATGAAAAGGCTAATACTAGATATTCTATTTTCTATTTTTATTGGAGTCTCTTTTTCATTATTATCGTTAATAGTTGGTAGATTGCTTTATAATATTGATAATTCAATATCTATTTTTGAGCTAGAATAGATTGATTTTGGTATAAAGAACCTCTCATTTTTAATAAAAATGACATTATTTGTATCAAGTGGTTACTTTATTTTTTTTCTTTATGGTAGAAGGAGTTTCAAGTAACAAGATAATGTGTGTAAATAATTAATTGTTTACGCTGGATCTTAAACCTTTAAACAAAAACACCAGAGAACCTAACCGCACTTTTTGCATTATTTCTTGGTATAAAGTGCGGTCAATTTTGACCTGCACCCAAAAAGTTGAACCAAACTCTTAACTTAAGTCGTTTCAGGAATCTGTGGCAAATTCACGGCTTCCACCGAGCCTAATGCTTTGGCTTTTTGATAAAATGCTAACTTGTATTCCAGCAAGTTTAGATAGCGTTTTAATTCGGCAATTTGGCGCTTCACATTTTCTGTTTGGCTTTCAAATAATGCAAGGCGTTCGTCAATGGTATCGTCGCCAATAGTGGTGCATTCAGCGAAGCGTTTGATGTCTTTTAAGCTCATGCCTGTATTTTTCAAGCATTGTAATAAACTCAACCATTGCAAGTCGTTATCTGTAAAACGGCGATTACCGTGTTCATCGCGTCCAACGTTAGGCAATAAGCCCTCTTTGTCGTAAAAGCGTAAAGTGTGGGCAGAAATACCGATTTTTTCGGCAGCTTTAGCTGTGGTGTAAGTCATTTCCCTTCCTTCCAAATAAAAAGTTGCAAAAAACTCTTGCCTTAGAGTGAGCTCTAAAGTATAAACTATTACTATCTTGCTTAGGCAAGGCAACTTTGTCAATGAATTAAGAGGAAAAACAATGGAAATTAAACAAATCAATTCAACGATCAAATCTCGAGCAGCGGTGGCATTCGCCCCAAATCAACCTTTACAAATTGTAGAAATCGACGTAGAAATGCCACGCAAAGGCGAAGTGTTAATCCGCAACACTCACACGGGCGTGTGCCATACTGATGCATTTACATTATCAGGAAGTGATCCTGAAGGCGTATTCCCAGTAGTGCTTGGGCACGAAGGTGCGGGTGTGGTTGTTGCTGTGGGCGAAGGCGTGTTAAGCGTAAAACCAGGTGATCACGTTATTCCGCTTTACACCGCAGAATGTGGTGAATGTGAGTTTTGTCGTTCAGGTAAAACCAACTTATGCGTCTCAGTGCGTGATACACAAGGTAAAGGTTTAATGCCGGACGGCACGACGCGTTTTTCTTATCAAGGTCAGCCAATCTATCATTATATGGGCTGTTCAACCTTTAGTGAATATTCTGTTGTTGCAGAAGTGTCACTGGCGAAAATCAACCCAGAAGCGAACCACGAACAAGTATGTTTACTTGGCTGTGGCGTTACCACAGGTATTGGTGCGGTACATAATACAGCAAAAGTGCAAGAAGGTGACTCTGTTGCGGTGTTTGGCTTGGGAGCGATTGGTTTAGCTGTGGTGCAAGGTGCACGTCAAGCTAAAGCGGGTCGTATTATTGCTATCGATACCAATCCCTCAAAATTCGAGTTGGCAAAACAGTTTGGTGCAACGGATTGTTTAAACCCTAACGATTACGATAAACCGATCAAAGATGTGTTGTTAGACATTAATAAATGGGGTATTGATCACACTTTTGAATGTATCGGCAACGTAAACGTAATGCGTCAAGCATTAGAAAGTGCACACCGTGGTTGGGGACAATCCATTATCATCGGCGTAGCGGGTGCAGGACAAGAAATTTCAACGCGTCCGTTCCAGTTGGTAACCGGTCGTGTTTGGAAAGGCAGCGCATTTGGTGGTGTGAAAGGTCGCTCTGAACTTCCGAAAATGGTGGAAGATTCAATGAAAGGTGACATCCAGTTAGAACCGTTTGTGACTCACACAATGACACTCGAACAAATCAATGAAGCCTTTGAGTTAATGCATGAAGGTAAATCGATCCGTACTGTTATTCATTACTAAGGTACACTATGAAACTGATTGAACAACATCAAATTTTTGGTGGTTTGCAGCAAGTTTGGGCACATGATGCCCAAACGCTTCAATGCGAAATGAAATTTGCCGCCTATTTGCCAAATAATCCGGAAAATCGACCGCTTGGTGTGATTTATTGGCTTTCCGGCTTAACGTGTACGGAACAAAATTTCATTACCAAAGCGGGCTTTCAACGTTATGCATCAGAACATCAAGTGATTGTGGTTGCGCCTGATACTAGCCCTCGTGGAGAGCAAGTGCCGAACGATGCAGCTTACGATTTAGGGCAAGGTGCGGGCTTTTATCTTAATGCGACCGAGCAGCCTTGGGCGACGAATTATCAGATGTATGATTATATTTTGAATGAGTTGCCTACTCTAATTGAAGCAAATTTCCCAACCAACGGCAAATGTTCCATTATGGGACATTCAATGGGCGGACACGGTGCATTGGTATTGGCACTGAGAAACCAAGAACGTTATCAAAGTGTTTCTGCCTTTTCGCCTATTTTATCGCCAAGCCTCGTGCCTTGGGGAGAAAAAGCCTTTACTGCTTATTTAGGGGAAGATCGTGAAAAATGGCAGCAATATGATGCCAGCTCGCTCATTCAACAAGGCCATAAGGTGCAAGGTATGCGTATTGATCAGGGCTTAGAAGATGAGTTTTTGCCAACACAATTGCGTACCGAAGATTTTATCGAAACCTGTCGTGCAGCAAATCAACCGCTCGATGTGCGTTTCCACAAAGGCTACGATCATAGCTATTACTTCATCGCCAGTTTTATTGGTGAGCATATTGCGTATCATGCGGCATTTTTGAAGTAACCAAAAAAAAGTGCGGTCAAAACTGACCGCACTGTTGTCTTATTGAATATCGTTAAAACGAGAAACGTAATTCTGCATTCACATTATTCGCTTTGGTGTCATGGTTGTAAGCACCTTGATAGCCGACTTTTACTCCGAATGCCGGCGTGAACTGCGCTTGTAATGCCACACCTGTCGTGACGACATTTTTCAATTCTTTACCATAAAGATTCGCGACACCTTGATTATTGATTACCAAGCTGCCTTCAGCGGCTTTATCTTTATGGAAACGATGATAAGCCACATCACCTAATAGATTTAATTGAACGCCACCAATTGCAAATGGAATGGATGGACGTAAACCTACAGAGGTGACGATTAAATCACGATTGTTATCTTTTAACTGCACTTCACCTTTAGTCACACCTTTATTTTTGATGTGCATATAGCTTACACCAGCATAAGGTTCAATCGCAAAATGTTCGCCTTTTAAGCCTGTGTAGGCAAGTTCAGTAAAGACATTTTGTGTTTGGCTATGGCTTTTCACACCTTGTGCAAATTCTGCACGTTGTTCGTGTTTACCCCAACTTTGAATAAAGCCAATTTTTGGTGTTAATACGTTGAAACGATGTTCAGCTGTTAAGCCTAAATGTACAGCACGATCTTTCGAAGTGCGGTCAATTTTGTGACTATTTTGTGTTGAGCCGACAAATACACCTAAATGTTTGTTTGTATCAATGGTTGCATCAATACCCACAAGTTGATTGTACGCATGGCTGCTTAAACTATCCGTGCTGAAGTGGGTGAAGGTGCCACTTGTCCAAATTTGTGTACCTGCATTAAGTTGAGCTCTTACGGCACCTGGTTGAGCAAGTTGCTGACGAAGCAATAAGCCATTTAATACATTGTGTTGTTGAGCTGCGAGATCTTCATCATAGCTTAAACGAGCAAAGGCTTGGCGAGCATTCTCTTTTGTTCCCCAAATGAGGCTTTGATATGCTGCACTGCTTGTTGCTGCATCTAAGGCATTGGCGATAGCCACTTCATTTTCAGTCGTTGCTGCAGATGAAAGGGCTTTTTTCTGAACGGTCACTTTCAACGTATTCGCATTACTTTCATTTTTAACGGCAAAGAAATCATAAGTGCGAGGTGTTTCAACTATCGCATTTTCAGCCCCTACAAATGAGCCGGTACCTTGCACAGATACCGCTTTTTGTGGATCTTTTTGTAATTGAGGCAGAATTTCTTCGTCAAATTTATTTGGCACTAAAACAGAACCGTCTGCAAAGGTTGCATTGACGTTAGCAATACCATTATTCAGTAAGAAACGACCACCTTTTTCCACTGTCGCAGTGACCGTTTTCGCGGTGCTGGTTAAGGTTTCGGTAACAAATCCATTCTCACTTGGTTTAGTGACTTCCGCTTTTGGTAACACTTCCAATGTTGCACCTTGTTTTACGATGACTTGTTGTGCCGAACCAAGGGATTGATTTAACCCTGAAAGTTGACCTTCATTTACAGTAATTGCACCAGTGAAGCTGTTATTACCGGTGAGGGTTAAGGTGCCAGCCCCATTTTTAGTTAATGCACCAACATAGCCTTGTGCAGCACGTTCATTACGAGCGGCTTCACGCGCTAAACCTACTTGATATTCTGCTTTTTCTTCAGCTGTCGCACCTGCACGATTTTGCATTAATGCTTCTAATTCTGCTTTGCGTGTTGCCCAAGTCGTCGCTTCAGCTTGATCTTCGACTTGACGTGCTTTGATGGCTTTATCGCTAATATCATTTGACCAAACATCATTTTGATTGAGGTTGATTTTCATGTTTCCTAAGAATTGACCTGGGCCAAACATCGCTTTGCCAAGATCTAAAATCCCCCAACCCCAAACGTTACTTGGTACACCTTGTTCAGTTTCCCAACGTTCTAATGGTTTACCTTCGAGCCCTTTGCGAAGTGTGGTTTGTCTTGCTGTAGTCAGCATGACATCACGTGCTTGATCGGTTGTCATGTATGGATAGCGAGAAAAGATGACGCCTAATGCACCACTTACGTGTGGGGCTGCCATTGAAGTACCACCGGCTGATTTGTAAATAGGGTCACCATAAGTATTGTTGTCTTGTAATTGAATGTAGGAGGAATAGATGTTGGCGGATGGCGCCGCAATCGTCCACCATTTTGAATGGCCGGCGAGGTTAAATTCTTGAATATCTGCGCCTGCTTTTTCATCACTCACATCGTCATTTGAATCATTTGGATAGCCTTCACCACCCACTTGTCCAGTAACGTTTACCCAGTATTTTTCTGCATCAGGTCTAAAATAAGGCAACATCGCGCGCGTAAAGGACTCAGCCATCATACTACGGTTACCCGCTGTAAAGACTTGAATCACTTGTTTATTTTTTGCCACTTCATAAGCCGCATCAACAAAGTTTTTCTCACCACTCGTGACAAATTGATAATAAGCTTTTTCAGCTTCGCCTAAGTTACTTAAATAAATATGTGCCGCAGGACTGGAAATTGGCTCAGGTGCTTTTGGTACATCATAATATTGCACGCCATATTCTGGTACATCACGCCAATCATATTTTGGTTTATAGCCTAATGCACCGGCAAAGGATGAATTAACACGACGGTTTGACCCCCAACTGTTATTAATTACTTTTGCGCCCGCATCCGCGAGGGCAGAGTAGCCTTGTAAGAAGAAACTATAGTCTTGATTTGGACCATAGGTCATGTTGTCGTTACCACCCGTGTTGGCAGAATAGAGATTGGCGCCGAATGCTACACCGTGCATTTCGTTGCCGTCACGGCTTGCCGCCATTGTACCGCCAACGTGCGTACCGTGCGCATCATTGGTATATTTATGCCATGCCCCGTCAATATTGAAGGCTTCACCTTTAGTGAAGATGCCATTATCTGTTTTATCGAAATTGCGTTTGCCGTTTTTTACGGGTTCATTTTTATTAATTGGACCATTTCCCACCGATGCATCGGGATAACGCATGCCATCTTTACTATAAGTCCCTTCCGTTTTTACAACGTGGATTCGACCGTCTTGAAATTCAGGATGGTTTAATAGCACACCTGAATCCATCACACCAATTTTCACGCCTGAGCCATTAAAGCCAAGAGCATAAGCCGTGGAGGCATTCATTGAGGTTAAGCCCCAGTCTTTGAGGTATTCAGCGCTTTCCCAACTTTTGGTATTACCGGCTTGGCCTTGTTCAGAATAAGCGGCTGCATTAGCAGCATACCAACCAACAAGTAGTGCGAGTGCGGTTTTTTGAAGTTTTTGAGGTTTCATGTTGTCTTCCTTTATCTTTTCGATTTTCGCAGGCTATTATTCGCTTCATCGAGAGGTGCTTCAATGACCCAAATCAAATTCCTATAGAAAAATGTTTATTCTGTGACAACGATCACACCAAAGTGCGGTCAAAAAAGGGGATAAATTTATGTATCGTAGAAATCAATGTTATAATTCACGAACAAAATGATTAAGGAGCAACCCATGGCGATTTTAGTAACAGGTGGAGCCGGCTATATCGGTTCACACACCGTAGTGGAATTATTAAATGCAAATAAAGAAGTGGTGGTATTGGATAATTTATGCAATTCCTCCCCAAAATCTTTAGAACGAGTCAAAGAAATTACCGGTAAAGACGTGAAGTTTTATGAAGGCGATATTTTAGATCGTGCTTTATTGCAAAAAATCTTTGCTGAAAACAGTATTCAATCGGTCATCCATTTTGCGGGTTTAAAAGCTGTGGGTGAAAGTGTTCAAAAACCAGCCGAATACTATATGAACAATGTAGCGGGCACGATTGTTTTGATTCAAGAAATGAAAAAAGCAGGCGTGTGGAACTTTGTATTTAGTTCATCTGCAACGGTTTATGGTGATCCAGAAATTATTCCAATTACAGAAGACTGCAAAGTGGGCGGTACAACCAATCCTTACGGTACATCTAAATACATGGTGGAACAAATTCTGACCGATGTTGCGAAAGCTGAACCGCAATTTAGTATGACAATCTTACGTTATTTCAACCCAGTGGGTGCTCACGCAAGTGGCTTGATTGGTGAAGATCCAAACGGCATTCCAAATAATCTATTACCTTACATTAGCCAAGTTGCCATTGGTAAATTACCACAACTTTCGGTGTTTGGTAGCGATTATGATACTCATGATGGCACAGGGGTACGTGATTATATCCATGTGGTGGATTTAGCGATTGGTCACTTAAAAGCATTAAATCGCCATGAAAATGACGCAGGTTTACACATTTATAACTTGGGTACAGGTACTGGGTATTCTGTGCTTGATATGGTGAAAGCGTTTGAGCAAGCGAACAATATTAAAATTCCATATCGTCTTGTGGCACGTCGTCCTGGTGATATTGCAACATGCTATTCCGATCCAAGTCTTGCTGCAAAAGAGTTAAATTGGACAGCTGAGCGAGGCCTTGAGCAAATGATGAAAGATACCTGGAATTGGCAAAAAAATAATCCGAAAGGATATCGAGATTAATCTTACTTTTGTTGGGCGGAGTACATCCGCCCTTAATATTTTAATCAGATAAAACACGCTCAAAAATAACCGCACTTTATGTCAGAACAATCCCTTTCTAGTCAAATATTTACCCGAAAAATGCTGATCTGTGTCTTCACTGGATTTAGTTCGGGTTTACCACTTTTCGTGTTATTGCAAATGTTGCCAGTGTGGCTGACAGATAAAGGACTTTCCGTTGAATTAATCGGTGCCTTGACAGGGGTGATGGTGCCATATGGTTTGAAATTTTTATGGGCACCATTATTAGACCGCTATTTCCCGCATTTTTTAGGGCGTCGTCGTAGTTGGTTATTGATTTCTCAAGTGATTTTGCTGATTTCACTTTATGCGATTAGTCAGTTTGATCCCGTGGCAGAGTTAAGTATGGTGGCTAAAATAGCCACATTTATTGCCTTTTTCTCTGCGACACAAGATATTGTACTCGATGCTTATCGTCGTGAAATTTTAACGGATAATGAATTAGGATTGGGGAACACCATCCACATTAATGCTTATCGCGTTGCAGGCTTAATTCCTGGGGGACTCTCGCTTTATTTAGCGACGATTTATCCATGGGAAACCGTCTTTTTATTGACCGCACTTTGTATGCTAGCGGGCATATTTATGACGCTCTTTTTAGCGAAAGAACCGCAGATTGCACAGGTCGATCGTGAGCAACCTTTCTATATGGTGTTTTGGATACCTTTGAAAGAGTTCTTCCAACGCAAAGGTGTCGCCCAAGCCATCGGTTTTTTACTCTTTTTGTTCTTGTATAAATTTGGTGATTCATTTGCCACTACGTTACAAACGAAATTCGTCTATGACATGGGCTTTGAAAAAGAGCATATTGCGTTGGTGGTAAAAAGTACCTCACTTTGGGCAAGTATCTCTGCCGGTCTCGTGGGGGGCGTGATTATGTTACGCCTAGGCATTAACCGCGCATTATGGGTATTTGGTTTTATCCAATGGATTACTATTGGTGGATTTATTTGGTTAGCTGCATTTGGGCATTTTGACCATATCGGTGCCGCAGAACTTTGGAAATTAGGTTTCGTGATTGCGGGTGAATATATCGGTGTCGGTCTCGGTACTGCTGCCTTTGTCGCCTTTATGGCTCGCGAAACGAATCCGCTTTATACAGCCACTCAATTAGCCTTATTTACCAGCCTTTCTGCTTTACCAAGTAAAGGACTTGGTATGTTATCAGGTTATCTAGTCAAAGCAGTAGGTTACTATCATTTTTTCTGGATTTGTTTATTCCTCGCTATCCCAGGAATGATTTGTTTATTCTGGGTGGCGCCATGGAATGAAAAAGGAAATGAAAAAGCTTAAAATAAAATAAAGTGCGGTCAAAATTAACAGCAAAATCATTTGACCAAACAAGGCTTTAACGGTATTTTAAACAGGTCTATTATTTATTGGAGATTCGTATGAAAATTATTCTTTTAGGTGCTCCTGGTGCAGGAAAAGGCACTCAAGCACAATTTATTATGAACAAGTTTGGCATTCCACAAATTTCAACAGGGGATATGTTCCGTGCAGCGATTAAAGCGGGGACAGAATTAGGCAAACAAGCAAAAGCATTAATGGATGAAGGAAAATTAGTACCGGATGAATTAACTGTTGCGTTAGTAAAAGATCGTATTTCTCAACCAGATTGTGCAAATGGTTTCTTATTAGATGGTTTCCCACGTACAATTCCACAAGCGGATGCATTAAAAGATTCTGGCGTGAAAATTGATTACGTTTTAGAGTTTGATGTACCGGATGAAGTGATCGTTGAACGTATGAGTGGTCGTCGCGTACACCAAGCATCGGGCCGTTCTTATCATATCGTTTACAACCCACCAAAAGTGGAAGGTAAAGATGATGTAACGGGTGAAGATTTAATTATCCGTGCCGATGATAAACCAGAAACGGTGTTAGATCGTTTAGCGGTTTACCACAAACAAACCAGCCCATTAATTGATTATTACCAAGCTGAAGCGAAAGCAGGTAATACGCAATATTTCCGTTTAGATGGTACTCAAAAAGTGGAAGCTGTAAGCCAAGAATTAGATAAAATCTTAGGCTAAAATAGACTGGAAACTGACCGCACTTTGAAGAGAAAAGTGCGGTTAATTTTTCAAAAGGATTTTGAGATCGTAAATTGAGATCGTATTTGGGGACATTATGAGCAAGAAAAGAACAATAGCATTGACGATTTCGGCTATCGCAGTGGCACTTGGGATCGGCGCACAATTTTATACCAATCACAAAATCGATCAGGTATTAAAAAATTTCCCTTACTCTTTGGATAATCAAGCAACATTGAATGTGACGCAAACCGCGAAAAACTTTTTTATTCGCGAGTTAATCTTTAGTGTAAAAGATAGCGATGCGAAAAGCACAAATGTGATTTCAACTAAGCTCACCGCACTGCCTTTCTTCATTACAGCGGAGTCTCAGTTATCTGATCAATTAGTTCGTCAATTAAATAAAACATTAAATATCACGATTGATAAAAACACGATTAATAGTAAATTTTCGCCGGTAGGGGATTATTTACAGTCTGATATTTTGACGGAATTCCGTGATTTTGCGAATAAGTCCCAAAACCTTTCTATCGGTCTTCATTTCTTAAAAAATAAAGAAGTTGAGCTAAAAACAACTCTAAGTGGTTTTAATTACGATAAAGACACTAAACTGGAACAAATTGAGGGTGAAGCTCGCCTAGTGCCTGTCGGCGCAAATCAATACGATCTATCAAGTATTGACTTAACCGCGAAAAATGCCGAAGTGGCGTTGTTAAATGGCGAAAACACCCATGTTTATATGAAAAATGCGACGTACCACTTTGACGTGAAATCAGGTGAGGCAGATAAGCGTGATCTGAGTACGAAATTCAGTAGTGATATTTTACGTATTGCCAATAAAAGCCGTACGACAGAAGAAAGCCAAGCAACAGCTGGTGGTTTGAATTTATTGATTAAACAAAATGGCGTGCCAAGTGCAGTCAATTTTCATCATGAATTTAAAAAATTAAGTGATGGCTCACTAGACATTAAAGATAGCGTCAATTTGTTAACGAAAATTTTTACACAAAACGATCGTTTTGATGGTTCATTATCCGTGCTTTCTGTCAATGTGCCTAAAAATAATCAACCTTACTTTAACTTACAAAATGCCGGTCTTGAACTTAAGTTGGCGAATACGGATTTAACCAAGGCTAATGTAGATTTTAAACTGAATGTTGATAGTGTGAAACAAACCCCTGCTGATGAAGAGCGTAAATGGGAAGCCAAAGGCGGTAAAGTTAATATTCAGTTAGATGATTACAACGTGGCAAACGAATTGGCGTTTGTACCGTTTTTATTAGATGCTTTTGCTGAGAAAGAGGCACCATCAAAAGACAATAAAGACTTCTTGAATGCCAAAGATAAATGGGTGAGAGAATTCAGTGGCAAAACCAATATTGAGGCAGCCTTAAAATCATTTAATATGGCCGATCTAGTGCTTGATGACGTATCAGCCAGTGATAAGACGGAAACACTAGACAATGATCAATATAATGAACATATCACATTGTCTGCGAATAAAGCCAGTTATCCAAGTGCAGGGTTCCAATTTGAAAAATTAGCAGTTGATGCACCATTTAAAATTAATCACAGCAAAGCGCATTTATCAGCAAGATTTTGCTCAGCACCATTTTATGGGGCTTTATGCAGCACACATTTAACGTCAGCTACATTTGATAAATACATCAAAAACTCCTGGAAAGAGCTTGATTTAATCGTTGATAATGCAACGTTGAATTTAAATCTAAATACTTATCCAGAGACCAATGCTTATCCAGTTAAATTGGAAGTGAGTGGTATTGTGCCTCAAGTGCCCGAAGATGATTCATCAGACATGATTCCAGATAATATTGAAGGCACATTTAATCTGACATTAAGTAAAATGTTATTTGATGATCAAAATGAAAAAGCCTTAGCTATTAAGGAAAATTCATACTTTTGGCAATATTTAAGTAGCTTTGTGAAACATGATGGAAAACTTCACCGAGAATTTGTAGAAGAAGGTGATAATTACGTTTCTAGAGTGGAAAAAACGGAAAATGGCTACTTAATTAATGGTCGCACCCTTGAAGACCTTCGTCAAGAAAGCATGATGGAGACTGATGAGGGCGAAGAAGAGAAGCCAGCAGCAACTGACTAGTTGAAAGGA
Source organism: uncultured bacterium (assembly GCA_905215245.1). Taxonomy (GTDB): domain Bacteria; phylum Pseudomonadota; class Gammaproteobacteria; order Enterobacterales; family Pasteurellaceae; genus Haemophilus_D. The sequence goes on from CAJMPC010000008.1 coordinate 16,583, forward strand.
TAATATAAAAATGACCGCACTTGAGATTCAAAGTGCGGTCATTTTTTTAGCTGTTTTTGATTACTTCACTAATCCACCACTTGCTTGTAAATCAGCATGGTAGGAAGAGCGAACAAATGGACCACAAGCTGCGTGTTCAAAGCCCATTGCGTTGGCTTTATCACGGAACTCATCAAACTCTGCTGGTGGCACATAGCGAGCAACGGGTAAGTGATGGCGACTTGGTTGAAGGTATTGACCCAGTGTAAGCATGGTGACGCCATTTGCACGTAAGTCTTTCATCACTTCAAGGATTTCCTCATTAGTTTCACCTAATCCAACCATTAAACCTGATTTAGTTGGGATGTTTGGGAACATTTCTTTGAAATCATGGAGTAATTTTAAAGACCATTGATAATCAGCACCTGGACGAATTTCTTTATATAAACGTGGCACATTTTCCAAGTTGTGGTTGAATACATCCGGTGGATTGTCTTTTAATTTTTCTAAGGCTTGAGTAATACGTCCACGGAAATCCGGCACTAAAATCTCAATTTTAATGCCAGGGTTTAATGCACGCACTTCTTTTACACATTCAGCAAAATGACCCGCACCACGATCAGGTAAATCATCACGGTCTACAGAGGTAATTACCACATATTTCAACTTCATATCTTGGATAGTTTCAGCTAATTTACGTGGTTCATCTGGATCAGGTGGTAATGGTTTTCCATGTGCAACGTCACAGAAAGGGCAGCGACGAGTACAAATTGCGCCTAGAATCATAAAGGTTGCCGTGCCATGGTTAAAGCACTCGTGTAAATTTGGACAAGAAGCTTCTTCGCATACAGAATGTAGGCCATGACGACGCATTCCGTTTTTAATCGTTTCGATCTTTAATGAGCTAGATGGCAATTTGATTTTCATCCATTCCGGCTTTTTCAATAATTCTTGATTAGGATCGATGTTTTTAACAGGGATAATCGATGTTTTGGCGGCATCACGGTATTTCACACCGCGTTCCATTTTAAAAGGCGTTGACATTGTTCTTTCCTAAAGAAAAATGCCTGATTCAGGCATTTTTAAATGTGTTATAAAAGTGAATGTTATAAATTTGTAACATTATAGCCCAAAAGTTCGGCAAAGTGTTTAATTAATTTTGGGGAAACCTTGTCAAGTGTTGCCTCTTCTTTACCAATAAAGTCAGCAAGCTGACACATTTCAAGCCCTGCATAGCCACAAGGATTAATGTAATGGAAAGGATTAAGATCCATATTGATATTAAACGCGAGGCCATGGAAAGAGCAGCCTTTTCGAATGCGTAAACCTAATGAACAGATTTTTTTGCCATCAATATACACGCCAGGTGCATCTGGTTTGGGATAACCTTCAATACCATAGTCTGCTAGGGTTTTTACAACGGATTGTTCAAGTGCGGTCACTAATTGGCGAACATTTAAATGTTCATGACGTTTAATATCAATGAGCACATACATGACCTGCTGACCAGGACCATGATAGGTAATTTGACCACCACGATCAGATTGAACAACAGGAATATTACTGCGTTGTAATAAGTGTTCCGGTTTGCCTGCTTGGCCTTGTGTGAAAACAGGATGATGCTCAACTAACCAAATTTCATCGGTGGTTTCTGCATTTCGATTATCCGTGAATTCCTGCATTTTATGCCAGATTTCCTGATAATCTTGTAATCCTAATTGACGGACAATTAAATCAGTATTGTTCATCTTAGAGAACCATTTTGACGCCTTCAACTTTTGCAAGTTCTTTGTAAAGGGTTTCTACTTGCTCAAAGTTTTGCGCGACGATATCAATCGAAACTGAATTATACGTGCCTTTACTACTGCGTTTTTCCTTTGGAATATAATCACCCGGTAAATATTTTTGTATCACTGCTACGATGTCTTGCGCTAAACCTTCACGGTTAACACCTGCGACTTTAAATGTCATTGCAGCGGGGAATTCCATTACTTCTTTTAGTTTTTCATAATCGTTTTCGGTTGCCATGTTGTTTCCTTAATTTAAGAATAAGGTGCGTGAATCAGCTAAATTCACACACCTTACGAATTTATTGATGTGATATAAATGGGGAAGTGCGGTTAATTTTCAAGGTGTTTAGTCAAATAATCCTTTAACTGTTAACACTAACCAGTCCCAACCTTTACCTAAGAAGCCGCCTTCTTGTACATCTTCTAATGCTTGAAGATTTACGGTAGCGACATCTTTGCCGTCTAATTGATAAACGATTTTACCTACCACTTGACCTTTTGCTAAAGGAGCTTGTAAGTATTTGTTATCTAATTCATAACGTGCTTTTAAGTCAGTTTGTTTACCTTTTGGCACAGTGATAAAGCCATCTTCTAAGACACCAAGTTTAACGTCACCTTTATCACCGTAGTAAACAGATTGTTTTGAAATTTCTTCACCTGCTTTTTGAGTTTTTAAGGTTTCAAAGTTAGCAAAACCCCATTGTAAGAGTTTTTTACTTTCGACTTCACGGCCTTTATAAGTTGGTACACCCATGACAACAGAAATCAAACGCATATTGTTTGGACTTGTGGCTGATGCGACAAGGTTATAACCAGCTTGGCTTGTGTGACCGGTTTTCATACCATCAACATTAATGGTTTTATCCCATAATAAGCCATTACGGTTAGGTTGTTTGATTTTGTTGAACGTAAAGTCTTTTTCAGCGTAGATTTTATATTCTTCCGGTAAATCACGAATAATATGTGCACCAATAATTGCCATATCACGTGCGGTTGAATATTGGTTTGGATCATCTAAGCCGTGTGGCGTAGTGAAGTTAGTATTTTTTAAGCCAAATTGTTGAACATATTTATTCATGGTATCAACGAAGTTAGCCACGGTACCCGAAATATGTTCAGCTACAGCAACGCAGGCATCATTACCAGAAACAATGATAATCCCTTTGTTTAAATCACCCACTGACACTTGTTGATTTAAATTTAAGAACATTTTTGACGAATCAGGGAAATTTCTACCCCAAGCGCTTTCGCTAATTGTCACCATATCTTCATTATGGATTTTACCTTGTTTTAATGCTGCACCAACCACGTAGCTCGTCATCATTTTTGTTAATGAAGCAGGGTATTGGCGTTGATCAGGGTTAAGTGATGCAAGTACAGCGCCAGAATTGTAATCCATTAAAACATAAGTTTGCGCATTCACTTCCGGTACAGCGATACCGTATTGAATGTCTTCAGCCGCAGCAAATGTTGATGCTGCTATTAATCCCGAGAAGAGTACAATTTTTTTCAATTTTGCAGATTGTTTTAACATAGCATTTCCTTTAATAGCTTATTGGTTTTTATAAGTATAAACGATTACGGGTTGCCCATTGATCGTTTTTTGTAATTTTGTTTTTAATTGATTAATATCCGCTTGATCCGCTAATGGGCCAAAATGGATTTCATAGTTTTGCCCATTTTGGTTAATTTCCGTTTTGATGTCATCTAACGCGAGTTTTGTGATGATGCTTTCTGCTTGGCTTTTTGACGACAGCGCGAGTAGTTTTAGCTTGAAAACAGTTTTTGCATCGTTTGTGCTGTCTAAGTTTTGATTTTTTTTTTCGCTATTTTTATTGACGACTAAACGCTCACTGGCTTCTTGCGTTTTAGCATGCTTGGCAAGCGTTTTTGCTCCCGCACCTGAAATTTGACCTTTGTGATCCACATGTAAAGCTTCAATTCTTACTTGCCCTGTACCACGAGCAATAAGGCCTAATTCTTTTGCGGCAGAATGAGATAAGTCAATGATACGTTTCTCACTAAACGGACCACGATCATTAATTCGCACAATCACCTTGCGATTGTTATGTAAGTTTGTAACAACCGCATAAGAATTCAAAGGTAAGGTTTTATGTGCGGCAGTGAAAAGTGCCGAATCATAGCGTTCACCATTAGCTGTTTTACGACCATTAAATTTATGGTGGTAATAACTTGCTGTCCCTTCTTTTGAATAGGACTTTGCCTCATCACCTTGTGTGGTGTATGTTTTACCATTCACTTCATAGCTCTGTGGCGCTTGAACGGTCGTGGTAATTGACAGCGAATCCCCTTGAATACCATACATTTTTTGCGTATCGGCAAAAGCAGAAAAACTTGAGCTGCTTATCAAGGTAAAAAGTGCGGTCGTTTTTAAGATGTTTTTTAATGTCATACTTATTACTTTCAAGATTATCGGTGTTCTCTATAAGAAAGCCAAAAGGGAAATTAGTTCCCTTTCATAAAGCGTGGCTTGTGAGTATGAATGGACATCACTAAACCAAAGCTTGCCATAATGGCTACATATGAAGTACCGCCGTAGCTAAAGAGTGGTAAAGGCACCCCTACAACAGGCAAAATGCCACTCACCATACCAATATTCACGAAGACATAAACGAAGAATATCAGTGTGGTTGCACCAGCAAGAATACGCCCGAAAGAGGTTTCTGCATTTACCGCAATTATTAAGCCACGGATAATAATAAACAAATAAATTGCCATCAGAATAAGAAAGCCGACCATTCCATGTTCTTCACTCATCACGGCAAAAATAAAATCAGTGTGTGGTTCAGGCAAAAATTCTAATTGGGATTGTGTCCCTTGCATCCATCCTTTGCCTGACATACCGCCTGAACCGATAGCAATTTTGGATTGCAAAATGTGGTAACCCGCCCCAAGCGGATCTTTCTCTGGATCAAGTAAAGTTAATACACGCATGCGTTGGTAGTCATGCATTAAATACATCCACATGATAGGAATAAATGCCGCTAAGCCAACTACTGCAGCAAGAATAAGCCACCAACTCATTCCTGCTAAGAATACCACGAATAAGCCCGATGCACTAACCAGAATTGATGTACCTAAGTCTGGTTGAATAGCCACAAGTAAAGTTGGCACCATAATCATAGCGATAGCAATAAAGGTTTCGCTCATTTTAGGGGGTAATGGGCGATTACCTAAATACACCGCCACCATTAATGGCACTGCGAGTTTGACAATTTCAGATGGCTGAAAGCGAATAAAACCAAGATCTAACCAACGCTGTGCTCCTTTACTGGTTGTACCGAAGGCATCAACTAAAATCAGCATAATAAAACCAACCAAATATAAATAAGGGGCGAGACGCTGATAAAATTTAGGGGGAAGCTGTGCCATAATCATCATGACAGCAAAACCTAATGTGACCTGAATGATACGGTTTTGGAACATGACTTCACTCGCGCCTGATGCACTATAAAGCACAAGCATACCATAGGCTGTAATGGCGGCTAAACCAATAAATAATAAGAAATCAATATGTAAGCGTTGCCATAATCGCAAGCATAAAGGCACTTTTTCTTCCATTATTCATTCTCACTTGGTTGGGGGTCTTGCGCTGGTACGTCTAAATCAGTTTGGTCCGTCATCTTTTCTTTTTCAGCATTTTGTTGACGTTCAATTTGCGGCAAGCGTTTATTTAAATAGAAATCCATAATTTGTCTTGCAATTGGTGCCGCATTACTTGAACCACCGCCCGCATTTTCTAAAATAATGGTGACAACTAATTTCGGATCTTCATAAGGTGCATAAGCGGTGAACCAAGCATGGTCATGCAATTCTTTTTTCAATCCTGCTGCATTATATTTTTGGTTTTCTTTTAAGCTGAAAACCTGTGCAGTACCGGATTTTCCTGCTACGTGGTAATTGGAGCCGACAAAGGCTTTTCGTCCTGTCCCCGCACCAGAATTCACGACATTAAACATCCCGCGTTTAGCAGCATCCCAATAAGCTTGTTTCGGATCAGTAATATCCTCATATAAAAGCGGATCTTGATAGGGCTCAATGATAGAGCCTTCTACTGATTTCATTAAATGAGGCGTATGGATTTTCCCGTTATTAACTACGATAGAGGTCGCTTTTGCTACTTGTAATGGCGTAGCCGTCCAATAACCTTGTCCAATCCCTACAGAGATCGTATCGCCTTGTACCCAAGGTCTTTTATAACGTTTTTGTTTCCATTCTTTACTCGGCATATTGGCTGTGGCTTCTTCTTGAATTTCAATACCTGTCGGCATACCAAAACCAAAGCGTTTCATCCACATAGAGAAACGATCAATACCTAAATTAAAGGCGGTTTGATAGAAGAAGGTATCCGATGATTCAGTAATGGCTTTGTTTAAATCCGTATAACCATGCCCTGTTTTTTTCCAATCTCGGAAACGTTTTGTTGAGTTTGGTAATGTCCAGTAACCAGGGTCAAAAATCGTGGTATTAGGTGTAATCACCCCTTCAGTTAATGCTGCAACAGCAACGAATGGTTTTACCGTAGAGGCTGGTGGATAGACCCCTTGTGTCGCACGACTATAAAGCGGTCGAGTAGGGTCTTCTAGTAAACGTTTGTAATCGCTAGAAGAAATACCATCGACGAATAAATTATTATCATAGCTTGGTGTTGAAACCATCGCTAATACGCTGTTATCTTTCGGGTCAAGCACAACGACAGCGCCTTTTTGACCTGAAAGGAGCGACATAATATAGCGTTGCAAGGCTAAATCGATAGTCAGATGAATACTTTTGCCCGCTGTGGCAGGTTGCTCACGTAATTTACGGATAACTTTCCCGCGGTTATTGATTTCCACTTCTTCAAAACCCGTCGTACCGTGGAGTTGCTCTTCGTAATAGCGTTCAATACCCAATTTCCCCATATCTGTGGAGCCAGAGTAGTTAGCAAATTTTTCTTCTTTTTTCAGGCGTTCAACATCTCGGTCATTAATGCGTCCCACATAGCCCAAAATATGTGTCATGGCTTCGCCATATAGATAATTTCGTTTGAAATAAGGGCGAACATCAAGACTTGGATATTTATATGATGCAAGCCTCCGCACTGAATATCCGCAAGGCTTACAAACACAGCGCTT
>CAJMPC010000009.1:0-21389 GCA_905215245.1 uncultured bacterium
ATTAATACCTGTGCGGCGCGATAATTTTGCTACATAGGTTGTTCCCGCACGTGAAGCTTCTGCACCATGTACAATGCTTGAACCGTAAATCAGAATCTTCTTTTTAAATGGATAATCGATTGCCGATATATTTGCACTTTCTTTTATACCGATTCTTAATGATTTGATTTCACTAAATAAAGGTAGGTACAGCAAACATTCTTTTTCTGTATTATCCATTTCTTGCACAATCACATATTCGCTTCGGGTGTTTTGCGGTGTCGGTTTACCGACACCTGCAAACTCCCATTTTCCATTTCGTTTTATATATAAGTCTAATCCGCTATGGGCAATGTCCGATAAGTTTTGTGAGGGCTTGTCCGGTTTAACTTCCCAGTTAGCTGCAATAATCGGGCTATTCGTCTTGAATCCGATAGCTAATCCACATGAGAGTGTAGAGAGATATTTAACCTTTGGAGACAAATCTTTATACAGAGCCGTATCGATTCGATGATAATATTCCGTGTTAGGCTGTGCTTTACCAACCATCAGTAATTTTTGAGCATCGACATATTTTAATGTTTGTGCTGTGAATTCACCGGAAAGTAGTAAAAGCACAATTCCTAAACAGACTTTTTTATATAAAACTTTATCCATCGGATGGTGGTTTATTTATCATTTTGTTAAATGTTAGCATATCATCATTGACCATCCTGAGGCGATGTGGCCACATGGATCGTCCAGCTTTTCTGGACAATCCCGTTTGGTGAGGTAACCGTATACTTTTTGGGAGAACTTAAGTCAGTAAAACCATTTATTACCGGAGTGAGAGAAGCTCCGGTAGATATGGTTAATACTAATCTCAAATGAGTCAGATCGGTTCCTTCGGGTACGAATGCATATACCGATGCATTTTCTGTGTCTATTTCGAAAGACTCAATGATATTAACAGGTTTATCGCTTACAGCATAAAGGGTGATACCGGTTATTGCAGCAGTCTCATAAGCATCGTTAATTTTATAGTCGATTTTAGAGCAAGCTGTCACTGCCACATACAGGGAAGTGAATAATATATATATCAACTTTTTCATAACTTTTTCTTTTTGTTTATTCATTAGCTATTTACCATCCCGGATTCTGGTGTCCTACCAATTTAGGATTACGATTGATCGCATGTTGTGGTATAGGTAACAGATAATTTTTCTGTGTGTCGAAAATCCTTTCAAAATATATAGCACGAGGGTTGTAGAGTGGAGTTGAAACAGAGGTCGGTACTTTTTCTGGCGGCTCTTGATAGGTAATTTCCATTTTATATTTTCTCTTTCTCAAATCTCCAAAAGTGCGATTAGTTTTTCTGCTACTTTTTCAGGTGTAATATCAATCAAACTTTGATGATAACCTTCCGAGCTATCTGTACTTTTACGCACCTTAATTAAATCGCCTTCAATTAAACGAATAATCACGGCTTTATCAGATAATGGTGGCGTATAAGTTGGGCTTGTTGGACCATAAAGTGCAACCAATGGACGATCTGTCGCAGCGGCAATATGCATTAAGCCACTGTCATTGCTCACCACTGCGGTACAATTAGCAATTAAATCTACCGCTTGATTAAGATTCGTTTGCCCTGCCAAATTCAAACAGAACGGTTGTAGCTCGACTGGCAGCGCATTGCGGATTTGCTCGCCTGCGTCCACATCTTTTGGTGAACCAAATAATTCTACCGCATAGCCTTTTTCAATCAGCATTTCGGCTAATTTAGCATAATGATAATGCGGCCAACGTTTTGCCGGGCCAAATTCAGCTCCAGGACAGAACCCGATAATCGGACGTTCACCTAAAAGAGCGGTCTGTTTTTCAAAGTTTTTTAAGGTTTCCGCTTGTTGAGTTGGATCAACGGTTAAATAAGGTTTTAGAACAGGAATATCTGCCGATTTCGGTACCGCATTTTGCTCAAAGGCTAACGCGACATAACGTTGCACCATCATAGGGTAATCACGTTTATTATCGCGTAAATCGTTAAGCAAGAAATAACGGCTTTCCCCTTTCCAGCCACGACGCACCGCAATTTTTGCAAAGGCAGGAATAAAGGCTGACTTCAAGGAGTTTGGTAACACAATCGCCATATCATATTGATTGCGTAATGCCTTACCTAAACGATAACGTTCACACAAAGCAAACTTGCCGTGTCCGAGCGGCATTTCAATGGCATGGCGCACTTCTGGCATACGGGCTAAAAGTGGTTTACACCAATTGGGTGCCATCACATCAATTTGGCAATTGGGATATTGCAGTTTGAGTTGTCGATACAAACTGTGCGACATCATCATATCGCCGACCCAAGACGGGCCGATAATTAAAATATTCATTCTTGACCTTATAACAAAAGTGCGGCTAAAAATAAGACTAATTTTAACCGCACTTTATTCATTTTCTAGTATTGAACGACATTATTTGTTCAATATTTTTATTTATTTAACCACGCCATGTACTCAGCCACACCTTCCGCTACGGTTTTAAATGGTTTGTCGTAGCCAGTTGCACGAAGTTTCGTTAAATCTGCTTGCGTATATTCTTGATAGCGAGATTTCAAATGCTCAGGGAACGGAATAGTTTCCACTTCACCTTTTCCGTGGAATTTAATCACCGCTTTTGCCACTTCTGCGAAAGACTCTGCATTGCCAGTACCACAGTTAAAGATACCTGAAATACCATTTCGCCAGCACCAAATGTTGACTTGTGCTACATCGCCTACATAAACGAAATCACGGCGGAAGTGTTCACTGCCTGCAAATAATTTTGGATTTTCGCCTTTAAGGATTTGGTTATTTAAGTGGAATGCCACACTTGCCATCGAACCTTTGTGGCCTTCACGCGGACCATACACGTTGAAATAACGGAAACCACATACTGGCGATTTTGCTTCAGGTAAAATCGCACGCACATATTGGTCGAATAAGAATTTAGAATAACCGTACACATTCAATGGGCCTTCAAATTCACGCTCTTCACGGAATTCAGTTTTGTCGCCATAAGTCGCCGCACTTGATGCATACAAGAACGGAATTTGACGATCTAAGCAGTAATGCAATAACTCTTTTGAATATTCGTAGTTATTATGCATGATGTATTTGCCGTCCCATTCAGTGGTCGCTGAGCAAGCCCCTTCATGGAATACTGCATCGATCTCACCTAAATCATCACCTGCAATAATTGACGCAATGAAGTCTTCTTTATCACAATAATCTGCGATATCAAGATCCACTAAGTTAATGAATTTAGTCCCGTCTTTTAAGTTATCCACCACTAAAATATCTTTGCGTCCCATATCGTTTAATGCTTTAACGATATTACTGCCGATAAAACCGGCGCCACCTGTTACGATAATCATAATTCTGTCCTCTTTAAAATAAGTCTGTGTATTGTAATAGATTTTGTGTCGCTTAGCCAAAAAACTCTGTGAAAAACAACCGCACTTTTAAGCCCCAGTAACTTGTCCAACCCGTTGTGGCCAAATCCATTTTTCCTTTGTTTAAAATAATAATGGTCGGCGTCACATTCACCTGCCATTGCTCCGCAATCTTGCCTTGAGGATCATTCACCGTTGTAAACTGATAGTGATGGGTTTGTAAATAATCCTCCACGTCCTTATTTGTCCCCGAACGTAGTGCGACAGAAACTACCGGATAGCCTTCTTCTGAAAGTGAATTAATCGCTGGAGAAGTATAACGACAATAACCACACCAGCTTCCCCAGAAATAAATGATCGTCGGCTTAGCTTGATCTAATTGGGGTAAAAAGAAGGCATTCCCCTGTAAATCATAAAGTGCCGTCGCATTAATTTCAGGCAGAATATTAGGTTTACGAATAAAATCAAGAATACTGCTTACAATAATCAACGTCAGCAGGAGCGAAATCGCATTTTTTAATAAGGTTTTAAGTTTCACAATAAAATTTCATGATCTAGGATAAATGGATTGTAATCGATCAGAAAAGTGCGGTCAAAATTACAGATATTTTGCTATGATAACCACATCATTTAATAAGGAGAAAAAATATGGATAGTAAACAATTAGCACAATATATTGATCACACTGCCCTTACTGCTGAAAAAACAGAACAGGATATTCTTAAACTCTGTGATGAAGCCATTCAATACGGCTTTTATTCAGTCTGCATTAATTCAGGTTATATTCCTTTAGCCAAAGAAAAACTCGCTGGCTCAGATGTAAAAATTTGTACGGTAGTCTGTTTTCCACTCGGTGCCAACTTATCCTCAGTCAAAGCGTTTGAAACCCAAGAAGCCATCAAAGCGGGGGCGGGTGAAATCGATATGGTAATTAATGTTGGCTTGATTAAATCAAATAAATGGGATGCCGTAAAAGACGACATTCAAGCTGTATTAACGGCTTGTCATGGCGTGCCACTTAAAGTGATTTTAGAAACGTGCTTACTCACCAAAGAAGAAATCGTGAAAGCCTGTGAAATCTGTAAAGCATTAGGTGTAGCATTCGTTAAAACCTCAACGGGTTTCAATAAAGGCGGCGCAACCGTAGAAGATGTGGCATTAATGAAGAAAACGGTAGGCAACATTGGCGTGAAAGCCTCTGGCGGTATTCGTGATACTCAAACCGCACTAGCGATGATTAAAGCGGGAGCTACTCGAATTGGCGCAAGCGCAGGCATTGCGATTGTAACGGGTGTTTCTGGTAATACCTCAAGCAATTACTAATCAATAATGAAAAAGGAGATTGAAGTGTGTGCCTCAATCTCCTTTTTTAATCATCAAAGACTTAATTAAGCTTTAATTTGTCCTTTCAAGAAATCTAACAACTGATCTTTTGCAATCATTTGTTTTTCACCGGTACGGCGATTTTTATATTCGATTTCGCCGTTTGCGAGATTTTTCTCCCCAATTACCACCATGTGTGGTACACCGATAAGTTCCATATCGGCAAACATCACACCTGGGCGCTCTTTACGGTCATCAAAGATCACTTCTACGCCTTGTGCTTGTAAAGTGCGGTACAATTCTTCAGCATATTCTTGAACGCTTTCAGATTTGTGCATATTCATTGGCACAACAGCTACGGTAAATGGTGCAATTTCATCTGTTGGCCACACAATACCGCGCTCATCAAAATGCTGTTCAATCGCTGCCGCGACCACACGCGTTACACCAATACCGTAACATCCCATGGTTACGACCATTGGACGACCATCTTCACCTTGAACAGTCGCATTCATGGCTTCTGAGTATTTTTTACCTAATTGGAAAATATGACCCACTTCGATACCACGTTTAATCAATAAGGTACCTTTACCATCTGGGCTTGGATCACCTTCAACCACGTTACGAATATCCGCTACTTTTGGTAACGCTACATCACGTTCCCAGTTGATATTGAAGTAATGTTTACCATCAATGTTTGCACCCGCGCTGAAATCAGACACTAATGCCACTGAACGGTCAATAATCACTGGAATATTGAGATTAACAGGGCCTAATGAACCCACACCTGCACCAATTTTTGCTTTGATAACAGATTCATCCGCAAACTCAAATGGTGAAGCCACTTCAGGTAATTTTTCTGCTTTAATTTCATTTAATTCATGGTCACCACGAATGACTAATGCCACTAACGGTTGCTCTTCGCTTGCCCCTTTTACGATTAAGGTTTTAACCGTTTTCTCAATTGGCAAATTGAATTGTTCCACCAACTCAGCAATGGTTTTTGCATTTGGCGTATCAACTAATTCCATTGCTTTCGTTGGCGCGGCACGTTCACCAATCGCCACCGCTTCTGCTAACTCAATGTTTGCTGCGTAATCTGATTCAGTAGAGAAAATCACATCATCTTCACCGCTATTTGCTAACACTTGGAATTCATGTGAGGCGCTACCACCGATAGAGCCCGTATCCGCTTGTACTGCACGGAAATCTAAACCTAAGCGATTGAAAATATTGCTGTAAGTTTGGTACATCACATCATAAGTTTGTTGCAAGCTCGCATGATCCGCATGGAAAGAATACGCATCTTTCATGATAAATTCACGTGAACGCATGACACCAAAACGAGGACGCACTTCATCACGGAATTTGGTTTGAATTTGGTATAAATTGATCGGAAGTTGTTTGTATGATGACACTTCGCGGCGAACTAAATCGGTAATCACTTCTTCGTGTGTTGGACCTAATACAAAGTTACGGTTTCCGCGATCCACAAAACGAAGTAATTCCGGGCCATATTGTTCCCAACGACCTGATTCTTCCCATAATTCTGCTGGTTGCACGACTGGCATTTTGATTTCAAGTGCGCCGCTTTTATCCATTTCTTCACGAATGATTTTTTCTACTTTACGGAGCACACGCCAGCCGGTTGGCATCCAGTTATAGAGACCTGAAGCAAGAGGACGAATCATCCCCGCACGAAGCATTAATTGATGGCTCACAATGGCCGCTTCAGCTGGGGTTTCTTTTAATGTTGAGAATAAATATTGACTTGTACGCATTGAATTAACCTTAGATTCTAAGCATTGAGAAAAAATTGGTGAGAGTATAACAAAAAGTGCGGTCATTTTTAACCGCACTTTTTCTGTGAAAAGATTATCTTCTCGGTAAGTATCTGACAGGATCAACAGATTTACCTTTATAACGGATCTCGAAGTGAAGTTTCACAGCATTGGTTCCTGTGCTACCCATTTTCGCAATCTCTTGACCCGCTTTCACTTCTTGTTGATCGCTCACAAGGATCTTGTCGTTGTGCGCATAAGCACTTAAGAAATCATCGTTATGTTTGATGATGATTAAGTTACCATAGCCACGTAATGCGTTACCCGCATACACAACACGACCATTCGCTGCGGCTTTAACTGCTTGGCCGCGAGAACCACTGATATCAACCCCTTTGTTACCACCATCGGTATTAGAGAAACCTTGGATCACGTTACCTTGGGTTGGCCATTGCCATGCAATATTCGACGCAACTGGTGCCACAACATTCGCATTAACTGGTGTATTGTTTGTGGTTTCCACCTGCGTTGTGGTTGTAGCTGGTGTGCTAGGTGTATTGTTTGTGAAAACTGGTTTTGAAGGTTCACCGTTACCCACGCCTGATTTAATAGGACCAATTACCGTACCATCAGAACCAATTTGAGTACCATTTGCTCCTGGTGTATAAGTCACTTCTGGCTCAGCAGGTGCCGCTGGTGCCGTAGTTTTCACTGGAACTGTTGTGGTGATTGTTTTGATCGAACAATTTGAAATTTTTAATGTTTGGCCCACACTTAAACTGTAAGGCTCTTTCATATTGTTCATGCTCGCCAAATCTTTTACATCCATACCCGTTAAGTAAGCGATTAAGAACATGGTATCGCCTTTGTTTACTTTATAGGTATTTCCTTTGTATGAACCTTTTTGAATTTGGCTGTAATCCGGCGCATTGGTATTTGGATTACGCGGCACGTTGATTGCGCCAGAGCTGGTGCAATCTGAAACCGTTTTGGTTACGGTTTTAGTCTGTGGTTGAACCGGTGCTGGAGCTGGCGTTGGTTTAGGCTGTGCTGCAGCAGGTTGTTGAACCGGTTGATAAGTTGGTTGGAAACTTGGTTGTGGTGTTTGAGTTCCCGTTGGCACGCTATTGCCCATGGTATTTGGCATCGTATTTTGTTGGATTTCTGGCTGCCATGTACCGCTCGAATTATTATCAACAGGCTGCATTACACCCGGAGAAAGTGTGCCATCTACATTTTCAATTGGCGCAGGGCTATTTGAACTACAAGCTGTTAAAATAGCGATACTCACAGGGAGCAATAAAAACGATTTTTTCATTTATTCTTCCTTTAACATTAAATTTATTTCATTTGATTTGGCATCGAATTCTTTTCAATTTCCGGCATAAAGCTACCACCGGCAACCGCTCCCGTTCCTTCTACAGGTTGCATAATACCATTAGGTAATGCATCGGGATCTTGTTTTTGTGGTTCTCCTGTACAAGCTGAGATCAGCAATGCACTCGAGATAATTAAGAGTAATTTATTCATAAAAAAGGTCATCCTGTTATTTTAAAATAAGATAAGCAATCACAGCCAGAGCAACCACACTCCAACCAATGATTTCAATAGATTTACGTAATTTCGCGGCGAATTTCTCCCCGCCCCATGCGGCCAGTTTTGCGACTAAAATAAAACGAGCAAAACGCGATACAAATGCGGTTATCACAAAGGGGATAAACGCCATTTGCATCACACCGGCACAAATGGTGAAAACTTTATAAGGAATAGGACTAAAACCGGCAACAAAGACCACTAACACGCCCCATTCTTTAAACCACGCCATGGCCTGTTCCCAAGCAGCTTGGTAGCCCCATTGTTGAATATAACCTTGCACCCAATCAAAGGCATAGTAACCAATAGCATAACCAATCATTCCACCGACAACCGAAGCAATCGTGGTATAAAGTGCAAAACGAAACGCACTTTTTGGCTTTGACATTGACATCGGAATCAACATCACATCCGGTGGAACAGGGAAAAAAATGGCCTCAATAAAACTCACAAAGGATAACCAAAACACGGCAAAGCGATGTTTTGACCATTGCATTGTTTTATCATACATCGCACCAAAAATATTCATTCACTTATCCTTTATTGCTTCAATAGGGAAATTTCGTTTCAAAACGGCACATTATTCACTTTCCAGCCAATCTTGTAAAGCAGCAATTGACTGATGAGCCGTAAGATCGGCTTGAATTGGCGTAATGGCAACATAACCATTTTTTACCGCATGAAAATCTGTGCCTTCACCATCATATTCTGGCAAGCCTGACGGGCCAATCCAATAAATATTTTCGCCACGAGGATCTTCTTGTTTAATCACTTCTGCAGCGGATGAGCGATAGCCTAAATGGCAGACTTTAATGCCTTTGAGTTCTTCGTAAGGCAAATCTGGCACATTAATGTTAATCACTTCGCGTTTATTCAATAATTGAGGATGTAATTTAGGAATCAAATCACACACCACTCGAGCGGCTGTATCATAGTGCTGACGACCATCTAAAGAGACCGCGATGGCTGGCAACCCTAAATGTCGGCCCTCCAATGCTGCAGCCAAGGTGCCTGAATACAAGGTATCATCCCCCATGTTACAACCGGCATTAATACCTGATACCACAAGATCCACTTGACCAGATAAAAAACCATTTAATGCCAAATGCACACAATCAGCCGGTGTGCCATTCACGCAATAATCACCGCTGTCTAAATGACGCGGACGAAGTGGTTCAACAAGCGTTAATGAGCTTGATGCTGCACTACGATTACGATCGGGCGCGACAATCACCACATCGGCAATTTTTCGTAATTCTTTCGCTAAAACTTGAATCCCTTCGGCGTGAAAACCGTCATCATTGCTGACTAAAATTCGCATTATTCTTCTTCCTTAATATTCACTAACTCTCGCACCAATGCAGTAGCATAACTCCCTGCCGGCAAATAAAACGAGAGTTTCAATCCTTCTTCAACAAACGTCCAATGGAAATCTTTTGCTTGCATCAATAAAGGGCGGCGAGCAGCTTTCATTCTTTCTTGTTTCATTAATTCTTGGAAAACTTGATGTTCTAAAACCACTTGATTTTCAACCGCACTTGCGGATAAATTTTCTTCTCCAATTAAAGGCGCGGTGAGCAAAATATCTTGCTCGTTCAAACGTTGCTGTAAGACCGCTAAATCTTCATTTTCATCGGCCTTAAACCAACTGTGCGATCCGTTTAATTGCACAATATCGTCTCTTAGAACCCGATCTGCCACATTTTGTTCAATTCGTTCTGCCACAACTAAATTAAAAATTTCGCTGCGAGCTGCTGAAAGGTAAAAACTGCGTTTTTTACGATCTTTGACCTTAATCTCCCCTTTCGCCCAACGAATCGCTTGAGTCAGATTATGACCATCACGCCCAAAACGTTGTTCAGTGAAGTAGTTAGGGAAACCATATTTCGCCACAAAATTTAAGCGTTCATTCAACTCATCACTTTCTTTTGCACCGCGCAATAAAATCTCAAAGTCATTTCCTTGAAGACTCCCCGTACGAATTTTACGATTGTGGCGAGTGACGTCTAAAATCTCGACGCCTTCCAACTTAAATTGGCTAAAATCTGGCGTTTCCTTCCCCGGCATTTGTAAACAAAACCATTGTTCCGTAATGCCATGACGATCTTTTAAACCGGCATACCCCATATTTCGATCAGAAATACCCGCAAACTTGGCAAGTTTTTCGCCCACAAACAATGTATTGCAATCCGTTTTACGGATTTTTACCGCCACAAATTCGCCTTCGCCTGACATTTCATAGCCCAGATCTTCTTTCACAATAAAATCAGCGAACTCTTGCTTTAAAAGTGCGGTTGTTTTTGGCGGTGTTTTTAAGGTGAAATAAGGGAGATGTTTGACCATTTTTTTCGTTCTAAAATAAGAAAGCCCAACTTTTTTCGCTGCAATAAATAGCGTGATCAGCTGGGCATGTTAAGCACAATTTATTCGCGCAGAATTTTAACCTTTCCGCCCCGTCAAGGCAAACTGAAATGGGCATAAATTTTTAGCGACATTTTCATCTTTATCCCCTACAATGACCGCACTTTTTCTGACAAAAGGAATGCCTTATGACGAACTTTAACGAACTTCAAGAAGAAACCCGTGAAATCATTACAGATTTATTAAATGACGGCAGCGATCCGGATGCGCTTTATATTATCGAACATCACATCGCTCATTATGATTTTGATACTTTAGAAAAAATTGCCGTAGATGCTTTCAAAGCAGGCTATGAAGTGTCAGAAGCGGAAGAATTTGAAGATGAAAGTGGCAAGGTCATTTTCTGTTTTGACATCATTAGTGAAGTGGAATTAAAGCCTGAAATTATCGATGCACAACAAAAAGAAATTTTACCATTAGTGGAAAAATACAAAGGCATTTATGATGGCTGGGGCACGTATTTTGAAGACCCGAATGCGGAAGATGATGAATACGGCGATGATGGCGAATTTTTTGACGATGAAGATGTCGAAGACGACAACGAACGTTTACATTAATAATAACAAAGGACGTGTTAAATCGCCCTTAATTTTTATCTTACCCAAATAGGAATGAAACAATGAAACTCAAAGCGCTTTCTTTAGCATTACTTGCCTTACCTATCACTTCTTTTGCAACAGAACCCGTATCTCATCAGCCAACGGATGTCAGCTTTAGTGTTGAAGCAGAAAAAGAAGTAGAACGTGATTTATTACAAATCTCCCTTTTTTACCAAGCGGAAGGCAATGATTTATCCGCACTCAATAAAACCATGGCAGAAAAAATGAATAAAGCCATTGAGTTAGCAAAAGCACAAAGTGCGGTTGAAATTAAGGACAATTCTCGTAATACCTGGATTCGCTATGATAATAAAGGCAAACAACAAGGCTGGATTGCGCGTGCAGAATTAACCTTAGAAAGTAAAGATTCTCAAGCGTTATCAACAGTAGTGCATGAATTAGATGGCGTATTAGCCATTGATCGCGTAAGTGCGTCTGTTTCACGTGAGAAATTAAATAGCTTAGAAAAAGAATTAACCAAAGAAGCTTTAGCGAAAGTTAAAGATAAAGCCTTATTAATTCAAGAATCTTTGCAAATGAAAGGTTATCACACACAAAGCCTAGACGTGTCTTCTGCCAATGATTCAGCGAATGATTTCCGCCCTTATGCTGCAGGGGCAATGATGGCAAAAAGTTTCTCTTACTCGGATGAAAAAGATGAAACTTACACTCAAAGTGGCAAAGAGAAAATTAAAGTCAGTGTGAATGCGCGAATTGCATTGCTTAAAGAATAATTTTCTATACAATGAACAACGATTTTTTTAATAAGGAAAACAATATGAAAGTAGCAAAAAATACGGTTGTGAGTATCGCTTACCAAGTACGTACTCAAGACGGTGTATTAGTTGATGAAGCACCTGCAAATCAACCATTAGAATATTTACAAGGCCACAATAACTTAATCATTGGTCTTGAAAATGCCTTAGAAGGTAAAGAAGTTGGCGACAAATTTGAAGTGCGTGTTCAACCTGAAGAAGGCTACGGCGAATACAATGAAAATATGGTTCAACGTGTACCAAAAGAGGTATTCCAGGGCGTTGATGAAGTCGTTGTTGGTATGCGTTTCTTAGCTGACACAGATATCGGCCCGGTTCCTGTTGTGATCACGGAAGTAGATGGTGATGAAGTGGTAGTTGATGGTAACCATATGTTAGCGGGTCAAGAATTACACTTCACTGTGGAAGTTGTTGGCACTCGTGAAGCAACATTAGAAGAAATTGCTCACGGTCACGTACATGGCGCACATGATCACCACCACCATCATGATGACGAAGATGGTCACGGTTGTGGTTGTGGCGGTCACGGTCACCACCACCATGATCACGATCATGGACACGGCGGTTGCTGTGGCGGTAGTCATAAACACGATCATGATCATGGACACGGTCATGGCGGCTGTGGTTGTGGCGGTCACTAATCTTAATCTAGAGATTAAAACTAGAGATAAAAAAGTGCGGTTAAAAATAACCGCACTTTTTCTTTATCTAAACTTTCATTACAGAATGAATCGACTTAAATCTTCATTCTCGATCACTTCGCCTAATGCCTCAATCACATAGGCCGCATCAATATTCACGGTTTGTCCGTTCATATCGCTCGCATCAAATGAGATTTTATCCATTAAACGCTCCATAACGGTATGTAAACGTCTAGCACCGATATTCTCCGTTTTCTCATTCACACGGAAGGCGGCTTCGGCAATCTTCTTAATGGCATCTTGTGTAAACTCAATGCTCACGCCTTCTGTCGCCATAAGCGCTTTATATTGTTCCGTTAAAGACGCATTTGGCTCAGTTAGAATACGCTCAAAATCCTCTGCCGTTAATGCTGACAACTCAACACGAATCGGCAAGCGGCCTTGCAATTCTGGGATTAAATCTGATGGACGCGCCACTTGGAATGCACCTGATGCAATAAAGAGAATATGATCGGTTTTCACCATCCCGTGTTTCGTATTAACTGTTGAACCTTCCACTAATGGCAATAAGTCACGTTGCACACCTTCACGAGAAACATCCGCACCACTGTATTCGCCTTTTTTACAGATCTTGTCGATCTCATCAATAAACACGATACCGTTTTGCTCAACGGCATCAATGGCTTTTTGTTTCAATTCTTCTGGATTAATCAATTTGGCCGCTTCATCGTCAATTAAGGTTTTTAATGCATCCTTAATTTTCATTTTGCGTTTTTTGGTTTTATCCGAACCCAAGCTTTGGAACATGGATTGCAACTGATTGGTCATTTCTTCCATACCAGGAGGTGCCATGATTTCCACCCCCATTGAAACACCCGCAGACACATCAATTTCAATTTCTTTATCGTCTAATTGACCTTCACGTAATTTTTTACGGAACGCTTGGCGAGTACTGCTGTTGGTATCGTGGTTTTCCACTTCACCCCATTGATTTTTTGGTGGTGGTAGTAATGCATCTAAAATACGATCTTCAGCCGCATCTTCTGCTTTCGCACGATTTTTCGCAATTTCTTGTTGGCGAACCAATTTCATCGCACTGTCCGTTAAATCACGGATAATGGAGTCTACTTCTTTCCCCACATAGCCTACTTCGGTGAACTTGGTCGCTTCAACTTTAATGAAAGGTGCATTGGCTAATTTTGCAAGACGACGGGCAATCTCGGTTTTACCCACACCCGTTGGACCAATCATTAAAATATTTTTAGGGGTCACTTCATGGCGAAGTGGCTCTTGCAACTGCATTCTTCTCCAACGGTTACGTAATGCGATCGCAACCGCTCTTTTCGCCTCTTTTTGGCCGATAATATGTTGATCTAATTCGGAAACAATTTCACGAGGGGTCATTTCAGACATAATTTTTCCTTATTTATTCGGTAATTCTTCGATAGTGAAATTCGTATTGGTAAACACGCAGATATCACCGGCAATTTTTAAAGACTTCTCAACAATTTCACGTGCTGATAAATCGGTATTTTCCACCAATGCACGAGCGGCCGACAACGCATAATTACCGCCTGAACCAATCGCTAAAATCTGATCGGCTTCCGGTTGCACCACATCACCAATACCGGTAATGATTAAACTTTCTTTTTCATCCGCCACAATCAGCATCGCTTCTAACTTGCGTAACGCACGATCGGTTCGCCAATCTTTGGCTAATTCCACCGCGGCTTTTAACAAATGCCCTTGATGCATTTCTAATTTACGCTCAAATAATTCAAATAAGGTGAACGCATCGGCTGTGCCGCCTGCGAAACCGGCTAGAACTTTGCCATTATATAAACGGCGTACTTTGCGGGCATTCCCCTTCATCACTGTATTGCCTAGTGAAACCTGTCCATCGCCCCCAACAACTACTTGGCCATTACGACGTACGCTTACAATTGTTGTCATTCTTTTTATCCTTCTTTTAAGAAAAGTTACTCGTTATATGGCGATCGATTCCACCAAATTCAAGGGGAAATTTTTCTTTGATGTTTTATTAAACAACTATCTCAAAAAAATGTGACAAAGATCACCTTTTTAAATAGCAAACGATTGCTATTATTTCACATCTTTATTTTAAAGGAATATGATTTATTACAAGTAAAACAAACTACTTAATGAGGAAAACATGAAAAATTTACTTAAACTTTCTGCCATTGCAATTTTAGCGGCAAGCGCAGCCTCTACTTTTGCATCAAACAAAGAACCTTACACTGAACAAGGTACGAATGCTCGTGAAATGACAGAGCAAAAACCGATTCACTGGATCTCTGTTGAACAATTGAAAAAAGAATTGGAAGGCAAAGCACCCATTAATGTGAGCTTCGACATTGACGATACCGTCCTTTTCAGTAGCCCTTGTTTCTATCACGGCCAAGAAAAATACTCACCAGGTAAAAATGATTACTTAAAAAATCAAGATTTCTGGAATGAAGTAAATGCGGGTTGTGACCAATATTCTATTCCAAAACAAATTGCGGTGGATTTAATTAATATGCACCAAGCACGTGGCGACCAAATTTATTTCATTACCGGTCGTACAGCAGGTGATAAAGATGGTGTGACCCCAGTGCTACAAAAAGCCTTTAATATTAAAGACATGCATCCTGTAGAATTCATGGGTGGTCGCAAACTTCCAACTAAATATAACAAAACACCGGGTATTATTGAGCATAAAGTGAGTATTCACTATGGTGACAGCGATGACGATATCCTAGCCGCAAAAGAAGCAGGTATTCGTGGTATTCGTTTAATGCGTGCCGCTAACTCAACTTATCAACCAATGCCAACCCTTGGTGGCTACGGTGAAGAAGTATTGATTAACTCAAACTACTAATCTTTATAAAAAAGTGCGGTTATTTTTGACCGCACTTTTCTTATCTACTTAACAATCTTAATTTTTAAAAAGTTTCTGGAAATATGCTAAAATTTTTCCGTTTCCAGGAGCCTATTTATGTCAGAACTCACGTCTAATCAATATTTAATCATCATTGCCGTGCTGGTTTTTATCAGTATTGTGATGCTTTTTCTATTAAGCCGCAGCAAACGAGATGCGCAAGAATTACAACAAGATCTCAATAAAACTATCGAAGATTACAATCAATTAGCTGAGCGTTTTGATTCTTTAAGTGCGGTCAAAAATCAATTAGAACAACAAGCCGTTAAAGCACAAACTCATGCGGAAGGCTTACAAACTCGTCTTAATGAACGTGATGAAAAAATCCAATATTTAGAAAAAGAATTGGATGAAGAACAGCTCCGACACGATCAAATTGGCGGACAAATCACCGCATTAAAAGAACGATTTGGGATTGCATCCGCTCAAGCCGAAAGCTTGCAAGGTCAGTTACAACAAGCTCAGGAAAATCTACTTAGAAAAGAACAAGAGCAGCAAAAAACGCAGGAAAAATTGACCGCACTTTCACAAGAATTAACGGAGTTGAAAACCACCCTTTCCGAAAAAGAAAAGCATTTTGCCGAACAGCAACAGCATATTGAACAATCCAAACAACAATTAGGCGTAGAATTCCAAAATCTGGCCAACCGTATTTTGGAAGAAAAAAGCCAATCCTTTAATCAAACCAATCAAACGGCATTGGAAACGCTGTTGAAACCTTTCCGTGAGCAAATTGAAGGCTTTCAAAAACGAGTGAATGAAATCCATTCAGAATCCGTAAAAGGTAATGCGGGTTTAGAAGCGGAAATCAAAAAGGTGTTGGAAATTGGCTTAAATATGTCGCAAGAGGCCAATAATTTAACTTCTGCGCTAAAAGGGGAAAAGAAAACCTTAGGCAATTGGGGAGAAATACAACTTGAGCGCGCACTTCAGTTGGCTGGCTTGATTGAAAACGTGCATTACAGTGCACAAGCCCATTTTAAAGATGAACAAGGCGGTCGAAACTATCCTGATTTTGTGCTCAATTTGCCCGATGAGAAAAACATCATCATCGATAGCAAAATGTCATTGAATGCTTACGAAAGTGCGGTCAATTCTGAGGATGAATTCGAACGTGAGCGTTTACTAAGGGAGCATATTAAAGCGCTGAAAAATCACATTGATGACTTGCACCGCAAGGATTACAGCAATTTGATTGGCATGCGCAGTCCTAATTTTGTCTTGATGTTCATTGCAGTGGAACCCGCTTATATTGAAGCCTTAAAATTAGATCCAAGTCTATTTAATTATGGCTACGAGAAAAATGTGATTATGGTTTCGCACACGACCCTCATGCCAATTTTACGCACAGTGGCGAATTTATGGCGTATCGAACGAGGCAACGCCGAAGCGAAAGAAATCGCAGAAAAAGCGGGGGAAATTTACAACCAGATTTGCCTGGTGGCAGAACGTTTAAACAAACTGGGGAATACCCTTTCCACTGTGAGCAATCAATACAACAGCACCGTCACCGCCCTTGTGGGGCAACAAGGTTTAGTGGGGAAAGTGGAACGCTTTAAAGACTTGTCAGCGAAAGCTAACAAGAGCATGCCAAACGTTGAATTACTCAATAATGACGTGGACTTAACGCGCCTATCCCTTATCACTACCGAGAACGGGGTAAAATAAAGCATCCCTGTTGAATTTTTCTTTAAAAGCGGCTATTTTCTTGCCGCTTTTTTATTTAAATTTTTTATTTGTGGGGAATTTTATGGCGACAGAACAAAAAGAAATCACGGATCCATGTGCAAAATATAACGAATAAACCAGTTTTCTAAGCAAAACAATTTTTGCGAGTCGTTGGCTACAAGTGCCTATTTACTTAGGTTTAATTGTCGTACAAGGTATCTATGCCTACAAGTTTATGAAAAACTTGTGGTATCTCATCACCAATGTTAATGAAATGGATGCAGACACCATTATGCTCGCCGTACTCAATCTCATTGATGTAGTGATGATTGCGAACTTATTGGTGATGGTGACATTAGGCGGTTATGAGATTTTCGTCTCAAAACTACGCACGAAAAATCATCCGGATCAACCTGAATGGATGAGCCATGTGAATGCGACCGTGCTGAAAGTTAAACTTTCTATGTCAATTATCAGCATTTCGTCTATTCACTTATTGCAAACCTTTGTGAATGCCTCAAAAATTCCTGAAAAAACGATTATGTGGGAAGTGATTATTCATTTTGCTTTCTTGATTTCAGCGATTGCGATGGCTTATACCGACAAAATCCTCTACAGTACAAGCCACAAAAACCATTAATACACAAAGTGCGGTCAAATTGACCGCACTTTTATTTTCTAGAACTCATCTTGGTGTTTAAATTTCAATAAATCTCGACGTTCTTTTTTGTTTGGACGACGATCAGGATGTGGCATTGAAAGCGCATTATTTTTTCTTGCCCATGCCATTTCTTCGCGTTTTTTCACACTCTGTGCCGTTTCTTGGTAAAGTAATTGGGCCTCAGGGGCACCACGGCGTTGATCACTTAAAGCAATCACTTCAATTTCTTTTTCGTCGCTACCTTGGCGAAGTTTAATCATCGCACCAACTTCGACGGTTTTACTCACTTTTGCACGTTGGCCGTTGTAATGGACTTTACCCCCTTCAATCATGGCTTTCGCAATGCTACGGGTTTTATAAAAACGCGCCGCCCAAAGCCATTTATCTAATCGTACTTCATTATTTTCAGCCATAACTCTTCCTATTTCTCTCACTTTGCGTATGATGAGCCAATAACAAGATAATAGGGCTAATATTATGAAAAAACAACTTCCACACATTCTCTCCCTTTCTACCGTGGCAAAATCCCGCTTGTTTGAAATTCAAGCCGTTGATCTTAAATTCTCTAATGGCATTGACCGCACTTACGAACGTTTTCGCCCTTTCAATCGAGATTCCGTGATGGTGATTGCCATTGATGGTGAAGATTTACTTCTTGTTCGTGAATACGCTGTCGGAACAGAACAATATGAATTAGGCTTTGTAAAAGGTGGAATGGATACGGGAGAAACACCCGAACAAAGTGCGAATCGTGAATTGCAGGAAGAAATTGGTTTTGGCGCAAAAAAATGGACATTTTTACGCACGATGAAGATCAATCCACAAATCATGGGCCACAAAATGCACGTGTTATTAGGTGAAGATCTGTATCCAAATCAACTAGAAGGCGATGAGCCTGAACCATTAGAAATCGTGCGTTACCCTTTATCCCAACTTGACACTCTGTTGGTGAGTGATGAATTTAATGAGGCAAGAAACTTAACCGCACTTTATACCTTGCGAGATTATTTAAAAAAACGTAAATAAATCGAAGAAATTTAGATAATTTCTAATCGCAAGCGATTAACTTTAAATAAAACTTGAATAAATATTCTTTTTTTGAGAATGTATAGTCATTTTTCAAAAATAAATAGGAAAATTTATGTCTCATGATAATTTAAAAGAATTGACCTTCCGAGGAATGTTCCTTGGGGCGTTAATTACAGTGATCTTCACTGCATCTAACGTTTATTTGGGTCTTAAAGTGGGGATGACTTTCGCCTCCTCCATTCCAGCTGCCGTAATCTCTATGGCAATTTTAAAATTCTTCAAGGATTCCAGTATCTTAGAAAATAACATGGTGCAAACCCAAGCTTCATCAGCGGGGACATTGTCTTCTGTTATTTTCGTTCTTCCAGGTCTATTAATGATGGGTTACTGGCAGGAATTCCCATTCTGGCAAACCGTGCTTATCTGTGCCTCTGGCGGTACGTTGGGCGTACTATTCACTATCCCATTACGTCGTGCAATGGTGGTAAACAGCGACTTACCTTACCCTGAAGGTGTGGCTGCAGCCGAAATCTTAAAAGCAGGCAATAATGACGAAAGTGACAGCGGTGTAAAAGATATCGCTTATGGCGGTATTTTCGCGGGAACCGTTGCGTTCTTAACTAACGCATTACGTGTCATGTCTGATAGTGCAAGTGCATGGTTCTCTAACGGCAAAGCCGTTTTCCAATTACCGATGGGTTTCTCTCTTGCATTAGTAGGTGCGGGTTACTTAATTGGTATCGTAGGCGGTCTTGCGATGTTATTCGGTACATTCCTCGCTTGGGGTGTAGCTGTGCCTTATTTCACCGCAACGGGTGATATGCCAACCGACGCGTCAATCGTGAGCTACGCAATGACTGAATGGAAAACCAAAGTTCGCTTTATCGGTGTGGGTACTATCGGTATTGCAGCAATTTGGACATTATTAATCCTTCTCAAACCAATGATTGAAGGGATGGTTCATTCTTTCCGTATGTTAAAAGGCTCACAAGCTGAATCAGAACATCGTATTGATATCGACTTATCGCCAAAAACCATTATTTATATTTTATTGGCGACTGTCGTGTTAATCGTGATTTCCTTATATCACTTCGTTGCAGCGGCACCAATTTCTGCTGAACTTGCCGTGTTATTAGTGGTAGTTTGTACTCTGCTTGCGGTGTTAATTGGCTTCTTCGTCGCAGCGGCATCGGGTTATATGGCGGGATTAGTTGGTTCATCTTCAAGCCCAATTTCAGGTATCGGGATTATTTCCGTTATCGTAATTTCACTTGTTTTAGTGACCATTGGTAAAAGCAGTGGCTTATTTGAAACGGCAGACGGTCAAAAATTCTTAACCGCATTGACCTTGTTCACCGCATCTATCGTATTAACCACAGCCACTATTTCAAACGATAACTTACAAGACTTAAAAACCGGTCTTTTAGTTGAAGCAACACCTTGGAGACAACAGGTTGCGTTAATCATTGGTTGTTTCGTTGGTGCATTAGTGATTGCGCCGGTATTAGAAATTTTATACCACGCTTATGGTTTCACGGGTGCATTACCACGTCCAGATATGGATCCAACACAAGCACTTTCCGCGCCACAAGCAACGATTATGACAACCATTTCAAAAGGTATTTTCACCAACCAATTAGAATGGACTTACATTTTAAGTGGTGTAGGTTTAGGTGTGGTGTTAATCATCGTAGATGCGCTTATGCGTAAAACCAGCAACGGTCGTTTTGCGTTACCGGTATTAGCAGTCGGTATTGGTATTTACCTTCCACCATCAATCAATATGCCGGTTGTAGTCGGTGCAGTGATGGTATGGCTTATCACACGCAATATTAAGAGCTACGCAAAACGCACTAACGATACAGAAGTGGAGAAAAAAGCAGAACGTTTCGGTACACTTTTTGCAGCTGGTTTAATTGTGGGGGAAAGCTTAATGGGCGTAATTTTAGCTTTCATTATCGCAGCCTCAGTGACATCAGGCGGCTCTGAAGCACCATTAGCCTTAGAATTAGAAAACTGGGATAATATGGGTGAATTACTTGGTCTTGCCGTATTCATCTTTGGTATTTTTGTTTTCATTTCTCGCGTATTACGTGCGAAGAGATCAAAATAACAGATGAAAATAGGCTATCTTCGGATAGCCTATTACAGGAGTATAAAATGTCAACTCAATCCCCCTATTTGAATGCAATTATTCTCTTTCCACTTATTACACAAGTGATTGGAAGTAGTATAGCTTATGTTGTTTTTGAACTAGACTATTACCGAGAAGGCTATTTTGACTCAGCCTTATTCGTTTTTTTTTTTGACATTTTGGTTATTCACCGTACCCACAATCATTATTGCCTATTTTACTAAACGCTGTGGTTACCTTCGATATCAATGGAAAAAAATCCTCTTTCTCTCGTTTATTATTGTTTTTTGTTACTGGAGTACAGGTAATTTGATAATAGCTCCCAATACAAAATACCTTACTGATCGAGCATTATTCGTACTTAGCGGTTCTATTATTATGACAATCTATACAATCATTATCCTGCCACTGCTATTGCCTAAATCAAAGTAGAA
>CAJMPC010000010.1:0-21315 GCA_905215245.1 uncultured bacterium
AAACTGTCTGCAAACTGGATGTCTGCAGCAGGACACGGTGGTGAAGACGCTGGCTTATATGAAGCGGTGAAAGCAGTCGGCGAAGAACTTTGTCCTGCATTAGGCATTACCATTCCTGTCGGTAAAGACTCCATGTCGATGAAAACCACTTGGGAAGAAAATGGCGAGAAAAAATCCGTTACAGCACCGCTTTCTTTAGTGATTTCATCTTTTGCGCGCGTGGAAGATGTCCGCAAAACTGTGACACCTCAATTACGCACAGACAAAGGCGCAAGCCGTTTATTGTTGATTGATTTAGGCGAAAGAAAAAATCGCTTAGGTGCGACCGCACTTGCGCAAGTGTATAAACAATTAGGTGACAAACCAGCCGATGTGGTGAACGTAGCCAAACTGAAAAACTTCTTTGATGCAATGCAAGCATTAGTAGCAGAGCGTAAATTATTGGCTTACCACGACCGTTCAGACGGTGGTTTAATCACCACCCTTGCGGAAATGGCATTTGCGGGTAATTGTGGCGTGGATGTGGATATTTCTGCATTAGGCGACAATGATTTAGCCGTGTTATTCAATGAAGAATTAGGTGCAGTAATCCAAGTATCAGAAAGTGAATTAAGCGCCGTGCGTGAGGTATTAAAAGCCCATGACTTGCTTGGTTTAACTTATGAACTTGGTTCTGTAAGCTCAGAAGATCGTTTTGAAATCACGCGTGGTAGCAAAAAACTGTTAAGCGAAAAACGCTCTGAATTACGCGGTATTTGGGCAGAACTTACTCACCAAATGCAACGCTTACGCGATAACCCAGAATGTGCTGACCAAGAATTTGAAGCGAAAAAAGCAACAGATAACAAAGGTTTATCTGCTCACTTAACCTATGATGTGAATGAAGATATTGCTGCGCCTTACATCAGCAAAGGCGTGAAACCAAAAGTAGCCGTATTGCGTGAACAAGGCGTAAACAGCCACGTTGAAATGGCAGCAGCTTTTGACCGTGCAGGCTTTGCGGCGATTGATGTTCACATGAGTGATTTAATGGCAGGCCGTTACAACTTAAACGACTTCAATGCGATGGTGGCCTGTGGTGGCTTCTCTTACGGTGACGTATTGGGCGCAGGTGGCGGCTGGGCGAAATCCATTTTATTTAACCCACAATTACGCGATCAATTCAGCCAATTCTTCGCCAATGAAAACACCCTTTCATTAGGTGTATGTAACGGCTGTCAATTTATCTCCACCCTTGCGGAAATCATCCCGGGTGCAGAAAACTGGCCACGTTTCGTGCGTAATAAATCAGAACGCTTTGAAGCGCGTGCTGCGATGGTGAAAATCAACGACACCAACTCATTGTGGTTTAAAGGCATGGCTGGCTCACATATGCCGATTGCCGTTTCTCACGGTGAAGGTCGTGTAGAATTCAAAACACCTGAGAATTTAACCGCACTTCAAGCCCAAAACTTAATTGTGGCACAATATATCGATAGCCATTTGAATGTAACGGAAACCTACCCAGCCAACCCGAATGGTTCAGCATTGGGTATTACCGCAATTTCTAACGTCGATGGTCGTATTGCCGCGATGATGCCACACCCAGAACGTGTATTCCGTGCGGTGAGCAACTCATGGTATCCAGAAGATTGGTCTGAAGATGGTGCTTGGATGCGAATTTTTAGAAATGCGAGAGTGAATTTTAAATAATGTGAGATTGCTCACAGAAAATTAATTAAAAATAAGAGATACTATTAAATTGGTATCTCTTTTTTATTACATAAACCTGAGTAATAAAAAAATGCCAACAATATTAGCGAGTAATATTGTTAATGTTTATATAAAAATTCTTGGACATTATGTCCGTAATATCAATTGAACTATATGAGGAGTTCTACATGAGTGCATTAGTTACATTGCTAGCTAATATTGTTGCGCCATTGCAACGTCAATTTATTAACTTTATCCGCATTGCGATTTGTGTTGTGATGGTTTGGATTGGAGGTTTAAAAGTTTGCCAATATGAGGCAGATGGTATCGCACACTTTGTGTCAAATAGTCCTTTCTTAAGTTTCCTTTACAAAAACGGTGCAAATGAAGTGACAAATGATAAGGGTGTTTTAGTGAAAGAATATACCTTATATAAAAACCCTGAAGGCAAAATGGTCGCAAAAAATATCGAATGGCATAAAGCCAACGGCACCTACACAGCTTCTTATATTATTGGCGCAATCATTGTAACAATTGGTATTTTAGTATTAGCGGGCATTTGGTCTCCAACATTAGGTTTATTCGGAGGCTTACTCACGTTTGGTATGTCGATAGTCACGCTGTCGTTCCTGATATTTACGCCAGAAACCTGGGTGCCTAATTTAGGTGGGGACTTCCCAACACCTAATTATGGCTTCCCATATCTCTCAGGTGCTGGCCGACTCGTGATTAAAGATATTATTATGATGGCAGGCGGCTTAGTTGCTGCATCAGAATGTGCGAAACGCTATTTAGAGAATAAAAAGCAATTTGCTTAATTGTTGTGTTGTAAAAGGCTTGCTGAGATAAATAGCAAGCCTTTTTACTTAGACATAAAAAGAGATGGGTAAATAATGTTCATGTGTCAATCTTGATGACGCGATATCAAGAACCTGCACACCACGCATTTAGAAAAATTAATGGTACCTAACAAATTCTGGAAATGATATTAGTTTATTAAGGTGATTACATCATGAAAAAAAGCATTACAGCTAAAATATATAAGATAACTGAATACCCAGATGTCAATGAATTGTGTGAGTTAAAAATTAACAATAGTAATATTCTCTTTTTACGTTCTGTTCTATTATCTAATAATAAGTTTTATGAAGATAAAAATGGAAATTGGTTATTAATGTTTTTTATTGGTGAAAAATATGAACAAAGTATATTTGTTGATTTTTCAAAGATGGAGTTAGATTATAAGAAATATTCTATTTTATCAGTTTCAAAATTAATTATTGATGATTCTTTTTTTAATGATGCGATTGCAGAAGAAATATCTGTAGAGATAAGAAAGTCAAAAGCCATAAAGAAAAATGATTTTATAGAGTATCCATCTCATTATGAGCATGTTGATGGCAGAGGAATGGGATTCTATTCTCGAATACCAGAGCAAGAATATAATTTTAAACGGAGACTTATTCTATTAGCGTTGGCTCATGCTTATTTAGGGGCTATTGAAAATATAAGCAATAGACTTTCAGAGTGTATTTGCTGTCAAGATGATGTTGATAAATTAAGACAGCTATATATTGAGGCTACAAAGTTTAAGGCTGTGTTTTTATTTCATCAGCCAGTTGTTATGAGAAATATTAGTTTGATTGAAACATGGAAGTACTTAGATAATGTTTTTGACATAAATAAGAACTCAGATGAGTTGTTGGAGCAGTTATCTAGTGTGCATTACATCTTGAATTTGAATGAGGATATAAAACGAAAAGAAATAGAGAAATTGAAAAGTGAAAAACAAGAAAAATGGAATATGTGGTTCACAGTATTAGGAGTCTTAATTAGCCTATTTGGATTAATAGATTTATTTAAGTAAGTTTTTGTTAATTATAGCGATAATTCAGTTAAAAATTATTAACAGATAGTCAGTTTGATCTTATAAGTTAATTTTCTAGATTAGAAAAGCGGTCAAAAATCACAATGAATTTTGACCGCTCTTTTTATTACTTTACTTACGTATTATTTTTGTTTTTTCAAAAACTCAACGCCAGTATCTGGGAAGTCGGTGAATACACCGGTTGCACCAGATTTATTCAATAACGCATCGTACATTTGATTTACGTCAGTGAAGAATTCAGGTAGAGCATCTTTACGCACAGTGTATGGGTGTAATTCCACTTTGTATTGTGCAAGTTCTTTCACTAATGGAGTGTACACGATGTTGCCTGGTTTAGATTTTTCTTTATCTACTAACATGTACCAGCCTGGACCAACACCATCCGCATATTTCACCACTTCTGCCATTGCACCTGGTTTGAACATCCAATCGTAATCGTAGTTCACCCATTTGCCTTTCGCATCTTTTTCTTCAGTTTCATGCCAGTCTGTGTATGCCACTAATTGAACAAGTTTTAAATCCATGCCCATTTTTGGTAGCAATTCATTTTTGATACGTTTTAACTCATTGAAGTCGAAGGTTTGTAAGTAAACCATGTCTGATTTCTTGTCGTAACCGTATTTTTTCAATACTTTAAGGGTTTCAACTGCAATGTCTTTGCCGTTTTGGTGGTGGAACCAAGGTGCTTTGATTTCAGGATAGATACCCACTTTTTTACCGGTAGATTTTTCTAAACCTTGGATAAATTCTAACTCATCTTCAAAAGTATGGATTTTGAAGTGAGATTTCCAAAGTGGGAAACGACCTGGATATACTTGAGTTTGTTTACCATCTTTGGTTTCAAAGTTTTCAGTCATATTTAAACTTTGAATTTCTTTTAAGGTGAAGTCGATTACATAGTAACGACCATCTTTACGATGACGATTTGGGAATTTTTTCGCGACGTCAGTTAATCCGTCTAAGAAGTGGTCATGGATAACCACTAAACGACCATCTTTTGTCATCGCTAAGTCTTGTTCTAAGTAGTCTGCGTGTTGTGCAAATGCAAGCGCTTTAGATTCAAGCGTATGCTCTGGTAAGTAACCACTTGCACCACGGTGAGCAATGATAATTTTGTCTGATTTCATAGTGTCCACAGAAGAGTGTGCGCTACATCCTGCAAGTACGCCTGCAGCTAATAAAGAAAGCGCTAAAGTTTTGAGTTTCATGGTGTGTTCTCCTTGATTTACTTATTACATCTTGGTTTCATGTCGTAAAAATAGATCTCACTAATTTCACGGTCATATCCTGGATAAAATCCTTTTGGCATCCCTAACACAATTTGTTTGCCTCGGTTTGCATGGACAAGTAGTTGTTTCGTTTTTGGATTCACATTCAAGCCTTCGACTTCGCCGACATCTCGAATGTCATTCAATGTTTTTTCTAAAACAACGCGAGCTTCATTATTTTTATCTGAAATTTCTACACGATAAATATGATCGGGTTCTTTTTCATCTGCCGTACCATCATCAGATGTAACGTAGAGATCACCGTTGTAGGCATAAACACCTTGAATCCATTGTGGAACAGGTTGTAAATGCACTTTACGTTTATATTTACCGGTTGAAAGATCATATTCATATAAATAACGGCCACTTTCCTCACCAACCCAAGATGCCATCCAAACAGAATTGTGAACGGTATCTACGGTGATGCCGGAAACTTCGACTTGACCTGACTCAGGATTAAAATCAACTGATCTTTTTAATGCGAGGGTTTCGGGATCATGAATCGCAATTTGAATGTTTTTACCTACGCCGGCATCAAACCATTCGGAGGAAACATAAAGTTCATTGTTGTAGATGTCAATGTCGCCAATGTGATTGGCTTCCTTTTGGTAGCCGACAAAAGGATCTTTATTTTCTTTAATCAGTTTTCCATCCATATCATATTTGGCGAGTGTTTTACTGCCCGATACATATAAATATTTACCATCAGTGGTAATGCCTTGACGTCCGTTGACTTCGAGTACTTTGTCTAATTTATAAGTATAAGCGGGGAGTGCTGAACGATAGGGCGCTTCACAAGTTTGATTTGCTAATGCTGCATTTGCCATAACTGCCGCGCCTAACATAATGGTTAATTTATTCAATTTCATCACATTATCTCCTTTTAAAGTGCGGTTAAAAATTCAGTTGTTTTTGTAATAAAAAAGGCGGCAAGCCTTCGCCTGTCGCCTTTAATTTATAGATTATTTAGTACCGTAGGTATCGCCTAATCTTGCTTTGTGTTTACCTTCTTCAACCATTACGATGAAGAGTAATAACACCGCTAAGATACCACCGCCGATCATGACGTAGAAACCACCGTCCCAACCGTAGTGTTGCGCTGCCCAACCGATAACAGCTGAAGCTGAAACTGTACCACCTAAGTAACCGAATAAACCGGTGAAACCTGCTGCTGTACCAGCTGCTTTTTTCGGTGCAAGCTCAAGAGCGTGTAAGCCGATTAACATTACAGGACCGTAGATTAAGAAACCGATTAAGGTCATTAATACGAAGTCAGTTAATTGATATGGGTTTTCATACCAAGCTGAGTAGTTTGCAAGCTCAGCTTCTGGTGTAGCTGGGTTCATCCAGTATGCTACAACTGCTGCTGTAGTTAAGATCATGAAGATGAAACCGGTTAAACCACGTTTACCTTTGAAGACTTTATCTGATACCCAACCACATAATAATGTACCTGGAACTGCTGCTAATTCATAGATTGTGTATGCCCATGCGGTACCTTTGATGTTGAAGTGTTTTACTTCACTCAAGTAAACAGGAGACCATTTCAATACGCCGTAGCGGATTAAGTATACGAATACGTTAGCAATCGCGATGTACCATAACAATTTGTTTTTCAATACATAAGTGACGAAGATTTCTTTTGTACTTAAATCGTTTTCGTAAGTTTTTTCGTTATAGTCATCTGGGTAGTCATTACGCCATTTTTCGATTGATGGTAAACCACAAGATTGTGGAGTATCACGCATCACGAAGTAAACTGGAATTGCACAGATCATTGCCGCAATACCCGGATAGTAGAGGGATTGTTGCCAAATGTCTTTTGCTTGTGCTTCGATACCATGAGTGCTGAAGAACACGGCACTTGCTAATAGCACCATTGCACCCGGCATCATACCACCGATGTTGTGCGCAGTATTCCAGATAGATACGATAGTACCGCGTTCTGATTTAGACCACCAGTGTACCATTGTACGACCACATGGAGGCCAACCCATACCTTGGAACCAACCATTTAAGAAGATCATTACCCACATGATGGCAATGCCTGAAGTTGCCCATGGGAATAAACCCATCATGGTCATACAAAGACCAGAAAGCAATAAACCAAATGGTAAGAATACGCGAGGGTTCGAACGGTCAGACATACCTGCCATTACGAACTTAGATAAACCATAGGCAAGACCGGCCGCTGAGCCGATAACACCTAATTCCGCTTTTGAGTACAAGCCGGCTTGAATTAAACCAGGTTGTGCTAAGTCAAAGTTTGCACGTACAAAATAGTAAGCGGCATAACCAAAGAAGATCCCTGCAAACACTTGCCAACGTAAGCGTTTATACGTGGAATCAATTTTCTCCGCTGGAAGTTCCGCAATGTGCGGAGCGGGTTTAAATGGTCCAAACATAATTTCTCTCCAAAATCATTTTAATTATGAGTCCACCCCCATGATGGGGATAGCGTGCATGATAAAATAAAAATAGAAATTAAAAAGAGAAATAATTCAAAAATGTGATGCATTTCACAAAATATTTTTTAACAAATGAGCGAATTCGAAAATTGTGTGATCTATCTCACAAAACAGCTTTCTTTTTCGCTCAGAATGTTGTGAATTTAACCGCTCTCCCATACAATAGCCATGGAATTTGTAACAGTTTTTACGTTTCTTTTTATTAATATTTTGGCTTTGGGGGTAACAATGGGATTATCGCCTAATATGTATCGTGATGTGGGTGATTTTTCACCTATCTCGACGGATGTGATTATCATTGGTGGCGGTGCGACAGGTGCGGGGATTGCTCGTGACTGTGCATTGCGTGGAATTAACTGTATTTTATTAGAGCGTCGTGATATTGCGACAGGCGCAACAGGTCGTAACCACGGTTTGTTACATAGTGGTGCGCGTTATGCCGTAAACGATCAGGAATCAGCAGAAGAATGTATTAAAGAAAATAAAATTCTGCGCAATATCGCTCGTCACTGTGTGGATGAAACAGAAGGTTTATTTATCACCTTACCTGAAGATTCCCTTGATTATCAAAAAACCTTCATCGAAAGTTGTACCAAATCCGGTATTGAAGCGGTCGCCATTGATCCTAAACTTGCCCAAATTATGGAGCCATCAGTAAACCCAGATTTAGTGGGGGCCGTTGTGGTGCCAGATGGTTCAATCGATCCTTTCCGTTTAACGGCTTCTAACGTGATGGATGCTACCGAAAATGGCGCGAAAATGTTCACTTATTGCGAAGTGAACAGCTTAATTCGCGAAGGTGGCAAAGTAATCGGTGTGGATGTTTACGATAACAAAAATCGTGTAAATCGTAAATTCTTTGCGCCATTAGTCGTCAATGCTGGTGGTATTTGGGGGCAAGGCATCGCAGAATATGCGGATCTCAAAATCAAAATGTTCCCAGCAAAAGGGGCATTGCTTGTCATGGGTCACCGTATCAACAAAATGGTGATTAACCGTTGCCGTAAACCTGCGGATGCGGACATTCTTGTGCCAGGAGATACCATTTGTGTTATCGGTACAACCTCTAGCCGTATTCCTTACGATCAAATCGATAACATGGTAGTCACCCCGGAAGAAGTGGATATCTTATTCCGAGAAGGGGAAAAACTCGCGCCAAGCTTGCGTCATACTCGTGTATTACGTGCTTATGCCGGTGTGCGTCCTTTAGTGGCGTCAGATGACGATCCATCAGGTCGTAACGTAAGTCGCGGTATCGTGTTACTTGACCACGCAGAGCGTGATGGCTTAGACGGCTTTATCACGATCACTGGCGGTAAATTAATGACTTATCGCTTAATGGCTGAATGGGCAACGGATCTGGTTTGTAAAAAACTCAACAAAACCGCACGTTGTACAACTGCTGAACGTCCATTGCCGGGTTCAACCGAAAGCCGCGCAGAAACCAATCAGAAAGTGATTTCACTCCCAAGTACGATTCGTTATTCAGCGGTGTATCGTCATGGTTCACGTGCCACTCGCTTATTAGATAAAGAACGTCTCGATCGCTCAATGGTGTGTGAATGTGAAGCCGTGACAGCGGGTGAAGTCCGTTATGCCGTTGATGAATTAAATGTGAATAACTTAGTGGATTTACGTCGCCGTACTCGTGTGGGTATGGGCACTTGCCAAGCTGAGCTTTGCGCATGCCGTGCGGCGGGCTTAATGAACCGTTTTGAAGTGGCAACACCTCGTCAATCAACCACACAATTAACCTCCTTTATGGAAGAGCGTTGGCGTGGTATTGAGCCTATTGCATGGGGTGAAGCGATTCGTGAAGCAGAATTTACTTCATGGATGTATGGCAGTGTGTTGGGCTTAAATGATGTTCAACCGCTTGAAACTGACAAACAGCAAGGGACGGATAACAATGAATTTTGATGTAGTGATTATTGGTGGCGGCCTTGCAGGTTTAACTTGCGGCATCGCTCTACAAGAACAAGGCAAACGTTGTGTCATTATTAATAACGGCCAAGCGGCGATTGATTTTGCATCTGGCTCATTGGATTTATTAAGCCGTTTACCAAATGGTGCGTTTGTTAAAAATATCCCTGAGAATTTGACCGCACTTGCAGCCCAATTACCACAACACCCTTATAGCATTATGGGTGCTGAACGCGTATTAGCGAAAGCGCAAGATTTCGAAAAATTAGCGGAATCGTTAAATTTAGATTTAATTGGTTCAACTGCAGAAAATCATCTTCGCGTAACGGGTTTAGGTAGCTTACGTGGTGCATGGCTTTCACCAAATAGTGTGCCAACTGTACAAGGCGAAACCCCATTCCCTTATAAAAAAATTGCGGTTTTAGGCATTGAAGGCTATCACGATTTCCAACCAGAATTATTGGCAGATAACCTCACGCTGAATCCACAGTTTGCACATTGTGAAGTAAAAACAGGCTTTTTAAATATTCCAGAATTAGATCAGTTACGTGCAAACTCTCGTGAGTTCCGCAGTGTGAACATTGCACAAGTTTTAGAATATAAACTGAAATTTGATGATCTTGTGGCCGAAATGAAAGACGCCGCGAAAGGCACCGAAGCGATTTTCTTACCAGCTTGTTTCGGCCTAGAAAATCAAGAGTTTATGGAGTCACTTCGTAAAGCAACTGGCTTGCCATTATTTGAATTACCAACGTTACCGCCTTCTTTATTAGGTATGCGTCAACGTATTCAATTACGTCATCGTTTTGAGAAATTAGGCGGACTCATGATGAATGGTGATAGCGCATTAAAAGCACATTTTCATAGCAACAAAGTTCGTGCTATTCAAACGCGTTTGCACGAAGAGGAAGAAATCACGGCTGAGCATTTCGTCTTAGCTTCCGGCAGCTTCTTCAGTAAAGGTTTAGTCTCTGAATTCGATAAAATCTACGAGCCCGTATTCCATTCTGACATCATCGGTGTGGAAGGCTTTAACGATACCGATCGTTTTACCTGGACAGATCACCGTTTCTCAAATCCACAACCGTACCAATCTGCGGGCGTGGCGATTAATGCGCAATGCCAAGTACAAAAGAGCGGTCAATTTTTAACGAATTTATATGCGGTGGGTAATGTGATTGGTGGTTTCAATGCCCTAGAGCTTGGTTGTGGTTCTGGCGTAGCAGTGGTAACAGCGCTTGCTGTTGCTGATGAAATTCTTCACAACACACATTAAGGAGGCGTTATGAACATTCAACAATTAATTGATAATGCAAAACAATCCCTTAATGCACCACAACATCATCATGCCTTTGATGAAAGCTTTGAGAGCTGCATTAAATGTACCGCTTGTACAGCGGTATGTCCGGTTTCGCGTCAAAATCCAAACTATCCAGGTCCAAAACAATCGGGTCCAGATGGTGAGCGTTTACGCTTAAAATCAGCTGAGCTTTATGATGAAGCATTGAAATACTGTACTAACTGTAAACGTTGTGAAATTGCGTGTCCGTCAGATGTAAAAATTGGTGACATTATCGTTCGCGCAAGAAACAAATACCTTGCTCAACAACACAAACCGGCTGTGCAAAAATTACGTGATGCGATTTTAAGTAACACCGATATTATGGGGTCACTTAACACGCCACTAGCCCCAATTGTGAACACACTCACGGGTTTGAAAGCGACAAAATTTGTGTTGGAAAAAGCGTTAAAAATCAGCCGTCATCGTACGTTACCAAAATATTCCTTTGGTACGTTCCGCAGCTGGTATATGAAAAAAATGGTGGAAAGCCAACAAAAATTCGAACGCAAAGTGGCGTATTATCACGGTTGTTATGTGAACTACAATAATCCACAATTGGGTAAAGAATTTATTCAAGTGTTCAATGCTATGGACATTGGCGTGGTGTTATTGGAAAAAGAAAAATGCTGCGGCTTGCCATTAAGCGTAAACCAATTCCCAGAACGTGCGAAGAAAATCGCTCAATTTAACACTGATTACATCAGTAAAATGGTGGATGAAAACGGCTTGGATGTGATTAGTGAAGCATCGAGTTGCTCCCTAAATTTACGTGATGAATATCATCATATTTTAGGTATCGACAATGCGAAAGTTCGTCCTCATATTCACATGGTGACACCATTCTTATATCAACTCTTTAAAGAAGGTAAAACCTTACCGCTTAAACCATTGAAATTGCGTGTGGCTTATCACACCGCATGTCACGTGGATAAAGCGGGTTGGGCACCATACACCTTGGAAGTGTTAAAACAAATTCCAGGTTTAGAAGTGGTGATGTTACCATCACAATGTTGTGGTATCGCAGGAACATACGGTTTCAAAGAAGAAAACTACGAGGTTTCCCAATCTATCGGTAAAAACTTATTCGATAACATCAATGCAGGCGGATTTGATTACGTGATCTCTGAATGCCAAACTTGTAAATGGCAGATCGATATGTCATCTAACGTGACTTGTATCCATCCATTGACGTTATTGTGTATGTCGATGAATCAAGCTTAGTGAAAAGAGCGGAAACTGATAAAAAAGTGACCGCTCTTTTTGTTATTCAATCCAATATGGAGAATTAATTATGCAAAAAATCTTCAAGATTTCCTTACTTGCTGTGCTTTCATCTCTTGCAGTAAACAGCTTCGCCAGCACGGCAGAAGTGAAAGTGCTTGAGCCTCAATTAAATTATCAACAACTTCTTACTCAAAGACAGGTTGTGGATGAGTTGCTTGAACAAGCAGTGAAAATCCAAAACTCACCGGCTCGTGTTTCAAATGCAGGTTTTACCGCGAAACTTCCTTCCAATATGGAGCGTATTGCGGATCTTTTATTAGAAGCGTACAAGCTTGAGCCTTATCGTGTGGATTTTTTGTTTGGTGCAGCGAATGCCAATATTTATAACGGCAATACAGATAAAGCCATTGAGCTTTATCAAAAAGTGCTTGATGTGGCGCCAGATGATGTGAAAGCACATACTTACTTGGCTGCATGGAATCGTTTTAAAGGCAACCAAGCGGAAGCGACAAAACATTTAGATCGCTTAAAACAACTTTCCCCAGAAAGCGCAAGCAAATTAGAAAAAGTTTTTGCAGTGATTGATAAAGCGGCTAATCAACCAATTACCGATAAACTCGAAACCAAGTTACCGGCGCAATCGGCGATTATTACGTTGGGGTACGCTTTAAATCCAGATGGCAGCATGCATGATATTTTAGTGCAACGTTTAGAGAAAACCTTAGAAATTGCGAATCAAAATCCAGATGCGTTAATTATTGTGACTGGCGGCGTGCCACAAAACAATAAAACCGAAGGGGATTTAATGAAGCAATGGTTAATTGAGAAAGGGGTGGATGCAAGCCGTATTTATTCGGATAACTATGCACGTTCAACAGTCGAAAATGCGCTTTTCTCTCGTTACTCTTTAGCGAAACACAAAATCAAACATGCTGTGTTGATTAGCTCAGGTAGTCATGTTCGTCGTGGACAAGCGTTATTTGAAATCGCGACGCAAGAATCCGGTCCACAAGGTCTTGTGATTGAAACAGTCGCTGCATTAGATAAGCCGTTAGATCAGTTACAAAAAATTACAGAGAAAGATTTGCTGGGTATTTATCGCGACAGCTTAAAAACAATGGGATTGCCAATGTTTAACAGCGGTGCATTACAAGATTAATTAATTTCCTAAAAACAAAAGTGCGGTGAAATTTCACCGCATTTTTTATGGAAATCCCTCAGCTAAATTCCTACAATAGGGACACTCTAATGTTTACAGAAAAATAAAAAATGAGCCAAAAATCAACCGCACTTAATGCCATTTCGTTACCCTTAAATCAAGTCAATTTAATTGAAGCCTCTGCAGGTACAGGGAAAACCTATACTATCGGTTCCATCTATCTTCGTTTACTTTTACAGGCAGGTGAGAATCATTTTTCTCGACCATTAAATGTGGAAGAGATTTTGGTCGTAACCTTTACTGAAATGGCGACGGAAGATTTAAAACGTAAAATTCGGGAACGTTTAACGGCGGCAATTTCGGTTTTTTCTGAATATTATGAAAAGCAAGATAAGGCGATTTTTACTGGGGAACATCAATTTTTAGCGGAATTGTTGCCTTATTTAGAGGATATTCCCACTGCACTTCGTCGCTTAAAGCTGGCCGAACAAAATTTAGATTTAGCCTCCATTTATACCATTCACGGTTTTTGTCGCCGAATGCTGATGCAACATGCTTTCAATTCAGGCGTGCATTTCAATTTAAAACTTCTCAAAGATCAGTCTGATTTACTCAAACAATTTGCAAATGAATTTTGGCGGGAGCATTTTTATGATTTGCCTTTCCATTTGGCTGCATTTATCTCAAAAGAATTAAAGTCGCCAGAAGATGTATTGAATGATTTAGGCTCAAATATTGGAAATGATTTTTCTGTGCAACTTGATAAACCAGAACTGTTAGAACTGCCATTAAAAGAATTTTTGCAAAAAGATATTACTAAAAATGCGGAAATTATTGAAAAAATTAAAGATACTTGGTTAGAAAGTGCGGTTGAAATCCGAAACCTTTTTGATGAAGAAGTCGTAAAAAAAGATGAATCTTGTTTAAATGGTAGAACATATTCAAGTAAAACGATTTTATCTTTTGTCGATGAAGTCACCTCATGGGCAAAAAATAGAGCAGATATCACCTTAAATGAAACATTAGTAAAAAAATTTACACAATCGGCTTTAGATAACGCCGTCAAAGCAGATTTTAAGAAAAAAGGGGTGAGAATAACGCATCCAGCCTTTGAAGAGATTGAAGCTTTAATTGAAGAAATTAAACCAAGTGATTTATTTAAAAAAATCATTCTTTATCACTATCGTCAAGGTATTCAAAAGAAACTTCTTGAATACAAAGCGAATCATCCTGAAAAATCCTTTGATGATTTATTACGCTTATTGAAAGAAGCACTATATGGTGAGGGCGGAGAGCAGTTAGCGGAATTAATTCGTTTTCAATATCCTTTTGCCATGATTGACGAATTCCAAGATACGGATGCGTTGCAGTATCAAATTTTCTCGAAAATTTATCACAATGAAACCGCGTCTGGTAATGTTGGCTTTATGATGATCGGGGATCCCAAACAGGCGATTTATCGCTTCCGTGGTGCCGATATTTTCACTTATTTAAAAGCAGCAGACGAAGCAAGCGAGCGTTTTAATCTCGGTACAAACTACCGTTCTTCTCAACCTTTAGTGGAAGGGGTAAATCGATTATTTGATTTTAAAAATGATCCCTTTATTTATGAAAATATTGAATTTTTAAATGTAGGTGCAGCCAAGAAAAATCTTGTTTTTCAGTTAAATAATCAGCCTGAACCAGCCTTTCGTTTTTACATTAATGATAAAGACAAATCCACCCAGCAAGATTATGCGAAAGCTTGCGCAACATCAATTCAGCAATGGTTAAAAAGTGCAGCTGAAAATCCGGTTGTTTTTCCGAATGAAAGCAAAGCGGAAAATCAAACATTGCGAGCAGAAAATATTGCCGTTTTGGTGCGTGGTTATACCGAAGCGGATCTCGTGAAGAAAGAATTGCAAGCACTCGGTATCGCTTCGGTTTACCTTTCGGATAGGGGAAATGTCTTTGAGAGTAACACAGCAAAAGAACTAGCCTTGATTTTGCAAGCGTGTTTGAGTGTGACGGAACGCCCAATTTTGAATGCCATTGCGACCGCACTTTTCGGCTTAAATGCAGCTGAAATTCACCAAATTCACCAGGATGAAATTCAGTGGCAACGTTGGGCTGAAAAATTTGCAGAGTATCAACAAATTTGGCAACGCCAAGGCGTCTTGCCGATGTTGCACCATTTACTTTTAGCTGAAAATATCACAGAAAAGCTCTTATCTCGGCCTGATGGCGAGCGAAAACTGACAGATTTATTACATTTAGCTGAAATTTTACAGCAAGCAGCCGCATTAAATGAAAGTGAAGCGGCATTATTGCGCTGGTTTGAAAAGCAAATTCAAGATAATGGCCGTCAAGAAACACAAATTCGTTTAGAAAGCGAACGTCAGTTAGTGAAGATTGTGACTATCCATAAATCGAAAGGGTTGGAATATGATTTAGTTTGGTTGCCATTTTTAGGAAATGCAGCAAAAGACCCAACTAAAAAGAAACTGTTTAATTTATATTACGACAGTGATGAAGAGAAAACATTGTGGGACATGCAAGATCAACACTTGGATGATTTAACCCAAGAAGTTTTTGCGGAAGAATTGCGCTTGCTTTATGTGGCATTAACCCGAGCAAAATATCAAATGGCCTTTGTGTTACCGAAAGCCTTTGATAAAAAATGGAATGCTTTATTGTATGTTTTAACACAAGGTGAAATTGGTCGAAAACTCGATTTGCCAAATAATTGGGATACTCAACCGTTATTGGAAAAATTTAAGCAACTTTTACCTAATGATGTAGCAATTGAATTAACCGATGAGTTACAAGCCAGTGAACCACTTACCTTAAATGTTTCTCAAGAAAATTTAAGTGCAGAAGTTTTCCAAGGTGAAATTGAACAAGATTGGCGAGTGACGAGCTTTAGTGGCATTGAACAAACCCATCAACGCAAAGCTTATTTGAATGAAAGTGCGGTAAAAAAATCGCTCATTTTTGATGATGCGAAAGATTATGATGCGTCGATTTCAATAGAAAATATCACTGAAAATCTGACCGCACTTGCTCATAATAACGATGAAATGGTCTTAGATTTCCCACGTGGAACACAAATCGGTACTGTGTTGCATCGTTATTTTGAAAAGGTGCCTTTTGCTCAACTGTCTGAGAAAGAAAATATTGAAAAATTATGTCAGGATTTAAATCTTGCAGAAGAGCAATTTGCAGCAGTTCAACAGTGGTTTGCACAAATACTCAGCACACCAATTTTGCCAAACGATGATCTTACCCTTGCTCAGATTAACGAAAAACAATGCTTAAAAGAGTTGGCGTTTTATCTCAATATCACAAGCCATTTTGATGTCGCAGATTTTAATCGAGCGTTAGCAACCTTGCATCATTTGCCGTCAGAACCGTTACAGTTTGATGATATTCAAGGTATGGTGCGAGGTACAATGGACTTAGTTTTTAGTCATCAAGATAAATATTATTTGCTTGATTACAAATCGAATTTCTTGGGTGAGACATTAAAGGATTACGATCAAGCTGCATTGAAAAAAGCCATGTTAGAACATCACTATGATTGGCAATACTTGTTGTATGTGGTGGCATTACACCGTTATTTAAAATCACGTTTGCCTCACTACGATTACA
The DNA here is from genome assembly GCA_905215245.1 of uncultured bacterium. GTDB lineage: Bacteria > Pseudomonadota > Gammaproteobacteria > Enterobacterales > Pasteurellaceae > Haemophilus_D. The sequence goes on from CAJMPC010000010.1 coordinate 16,595, forward strand.
ACCGAGATTTTGGTGGTGTGGTCTATGCATTTTTACGAGGAATGAATGGTTCGCCACAATCGGGCATCTTTTTTGATAAACCAGATTGGCAATTAATCCAACAATTAGAGGAATTATTTTAATGTTAAGCCTATTAAAATCCTTGCAAGAACAAGGTGTGATTACTCAAGGCGATTATTATTTTGCTCAATTAATTGCGGATAAACAAAAAGATAAAGGCTATGCCGAACCCGTACAAAATTTAGCGATTTTATTAGCCGCACTTTGCAACTGGAGCTATACGCAAGGCAATACTTGTTGTGTGTTAGATCGTTTCTTAGAACGTAATTTATTCGGCTTGGCTTATCGTCATACTGAAACGGATTTTTTGTCACTGATCAATGAAAAGATTGGTTCGCTTCCTGTATCAAAATGGCAATCAGCCTTAGCGGGGCATATTGTTTTTACACAAGATCCTGAAAATCAGATTGCGCCTCTCGCATTTCAATTTGGGGCGATTTATTTCTATCGAGCTTGGCAAGATGAATTCCGCGTGGCGCAATATATTAAAAACGTCTTGAAAAATGACCGCACTTTATCGGTAGAACCGCAACAAATTCGGGCATTATTAGATCGTTATTTCCCTCAACAACAAGCACAAATCGATTGGCAGTCGCAACAGCAGTAAAAAATCCATTTTCTGTGATTACAGGAGGCCCTGGAACAGGAAAAACCACGACAGTCACTCGCTTGTTATGCGTATTACAGGAATTATTTGGTGGCAAACTTCATATTAAATTGGTTGCGCCAACAGGAAAAGCGGCGGCGCGTTTAACGGAATCCATCGAAAATGCTTTAGCTCAAATGCCGATTTCAGATGAGTTACGCGCATCTATTCCTAAAACCGCAGAAACGTTACATCGCTTACTAGGCGTTCGACCTTTTACCGATAGCGTAAAATATCATGCACATAATCCACTGCAAATCGATGTATTAGTGGTGGATGAAACCTCGATGATTGATTTGCCTATGATGGCGAAACTTGTGCAAGCGTTGAAACCCGAAACACGTTTGATTTTATTGGGTGACCAAGCTCAATTGGCCTCTGTGGAAGCGGGGGCTGTATTAGGCGAAATTGCACAATTTTTAACGCTAGATTATAGCCCTGATCAAGCCGATTATATTCATGAAACAACGGGCTATACTGTTCCAACTAAGGGGGAGCATAGTCCATTGCGTGATGCCATTTGCCATTTAACCTTTAGTCGCCGTTTCCGAGATGATTCGGGGATTAAACAACTTGCTGAGCAAATTCAACAAGGAAAAGGTGAGGGCAGTGTGGCGACTTTTGCGGAATATCCACAAGAGTTGCATTTCCATCATTTTGATGAAGAGCAAGACGTTAAAGAATCGGTTCGCCAAGTGGTGAAAAGTGCAGTTGAAAATTACCGTGTTTATTTAACCCAACTTCAAACTTATTTTGCTCAGAAGAAAGATCTCAATGCAAAATTTACAGATGAAAAGGGTAACGAAAAAACTTATGCAGAAGCGATTTTAGACCGTTTTAATTCGGTGAGATTTTTGACCGCACTTCGCGCTTCGGCATTAGGTGTGGAAGAATTAAATCGTGAAATTGCTTTAGCATTACGAGCTGAGAAATTACTTTGGTTCCGTCAAGAAGATGATTGGTATATTGGTAAGCCAATTATGATTACCGAAAACGATCATAATGTTAAACTGTATAACGGCGATATTGGCTTGTGTTTAGCTAAAGGCAAAGTATGGTTTGGCAATCGAGAAGTATCAACCAGTCGTATTCCCTCTCACGAGCCTGCGTTTATGATGACGATTCATAAATCCCAAGGTTCGGAGTTTGATCATACCGTCATGGTGTTACCAACAGAACCCAACCCAGTGCTTTCACGAGAGCTGGTATTTACCGGTGTCACCCGTGCGAAAAATCAGCTTTCCGTATTTGCCAATGAAAAAATCTGGCAAAGTGCGGTCAGAAATACCGTAAAACGACAAAGTGGATTAGGAAAATTATTACAGGAAAAAGAGGAGTAAAAAATGAAATTATATGTTTACGATCATTGCCCGTTTTGTGTGCGAGCCCGCATGATTTTCGGTTTAAAAAATTTACCGGTAGAACTTGTAGTGCTGGCAAATGATGATGAAGCAACGCCAATCGGTTTAGTAGGGAAAAAAGTTGTACCAATTCTTGTCAAAGAAGATGGTACCGCGATGCCAGAAAGTTTGGATATCGTGCATTATGTAGATGAGCATTTTGGTGAAAAAATCCTATCTGAACAAGTTCGTCCTGAAATTGAAGCATGGTTAAAAGAAGTCGGCAGTTATTATGGCCATCTTACAACTGCACGCTTTACACAAATAGGTTTAGCGGAATTTGAAACCCAAAGTGCGGTTGATTATTTCACTAAAAAGAAAACGGAATTTATTGGTGATTTTGCTGAAAATATTGCGAAGACTGAAACCTATCTCACTCGCTTAAAAGGCGATTTAGAGAAATTAACTGTATTAATTCAATCTGAAAATGCCTTAAACAGCCAACTTTCTCTTGAAGATATTATCGTTTTCCCTGTATTACGAAATCTGACTTGTGTGAAAGGCATCGAATTTCCACCAGCAGTTTTAGCTTATATAACGAATATGGCTAAGTTAAGTAATGTGCCGCTATATTTTGATAAAGCCATTTAATTTCTGTTGAACCATAGGCTTTGAAATACTGAAGTTTTGACTTGGATCATAGGTGCGGTCATTTTTTCAGTATTTTTTATTCATCGATCTATAATCTCTAAGGTTTACTTTATAAGAGCGTAGAGATATGAATCAGGAATACCAACGAGCGGTTACCCGTATTTGTGTGGAAACCGCTTTGTTATTGTTACAGCATGGTGCAGAAAGTGCTGTTGTCGTACAAATGGCACAGCGATTAGGTGTAGCTTTAGGCATTGAAAGCGTGGAGTGTGCTTTAACGGCAAATGCTGTCTTATTGACCACACTTTCTAAGCAACATTGTATTACTACCGTGCGGAAGAATGTCGATAAAGGCATTAATATGCAAATTGTTACGGATGTTCAGCACATTGTGGTTGCCGTAGAGCATCACTTGTATGATTTGTCTATGGCACAAAAGAAATTGGATAAGTTAAAACCACTAAAATATAACCGTTATTTGGTGGTGTTTATGATTGGTTTATCTTGTGCCTCTTTTGCTCACCTTTCTGGCGGAGATATCACAATTTGTGCAATCACCTTTATTGCTTCTGCCATTGCCATGTTTGTTCGACAAGAAATTTCTAAACGTCATTACAATCCACTCATCGTTTTTGCCATTACCGCTTTTGTTGCCTCACTGATTTCCGGTGTCAGTTTGAAATATAGTTTAGGAAATGATCCTCATATCGCATTAGCTTCTAGCGTTTTATTACTCGTTCCAGGATTCCCATTAATTAATTCACTTGCGGATATTTTAAAAGGGTATGTAAATATGGGAATAGGACGCTGGACCATCGCTACGGTTCTCACTTTTGGTGCTTGTTTAGGTATTGTCTTTGCGTTAAATCTTTTAAATATTGTTTCTTGGGTGGGGTAATAAGATGTTTTTACTGAATCTACTCGACGATATGCTTTTTGCGGCGATTCCTGCAGTAGGATTTGCTTTAGTATTTAATGTTCCGCCTAAAGCCTTAAAGTATTGTGCGATTTTAGGTGCACTTGGACATGTCACACGAACTTTATTACTACACTTTGGTGTCCCAATTGTTTTTGCCACTTTTTTCGCCACTTGTGTGATTGGTTTTATTGGGGTGCATTTATCTCATCGTTATTTAGCCCATCCGAAAGTCTTTACTGTTGCGGCAATTATTCCAATGATTCCGGGTGTTCATGCTTATAAAGCGATGATTGCTATCGTACAAATTCACCATTATGGCTTTTCCGATACATTATTTGAGCAAATGATCAGCTCTTTTATCAATACCAGCTTTATTTTGGGCGCTCTTGTTTTAGGCTTAGCCTTACCAGGACTATTGTTCTATCGACAAAAACCGGTCGTATAGAAAATAAAAAAGCCGACATCAGTCGGCTTTCGTATTTAATCAATATTTAATTAAGCATGGCAAGTTTGACAAGCTGCTTGGAACATCCAAACAAGTTTTTCTTGTTCTTTGATGTAGTCGCTCATTTGAGAAGCCGTACCTTCATCATCAGACTCACCCGCTAATTCAAGAATTTCACGTTGTTGTTCAAGTAATACTTTTAATCCTTCTAATGTGCCTTCTAAGCAAGATTGCGCATCACTTACCCCTAACTCTTCTTTAATACGTGAGTGTTGGAAGTATTGTGAATAACCGTTATGCGGTATGTAACCTAAAGTTAGGATACGTTCTGCCACTTCATCGATTTTTTCCACTAAATCGGTGTAGATTTCTTCAAATTTGGCGTGTAATTCAAAGAAGTTTACCCCTTTAATGTTCCAGTGGTAACCGCGCACGTTGGTATAGAATACTTGATAGGTTGCTAATAATTCATTTAATTTTGCTGCTAATTTTTCAGATGCTTTTTTATCTAAACCGATTGATGTTTTTGACATAGTATTTTCCTCTTTATTGTTGATTAAAATATTGTTCCCTTGCTTGGGAAGTGCGGTCATTATAAACATCGTTTTTTCTGATAGCTATTTCATATTACCTAGTTGTTTAATAGTTAAAACCTATAAT